>NZ_RJNJ01000002.1:0-277204 GCF_003943825.1 Streptococcus oralis | reverse complement strand
ATACAAAAGGTTCATCCACATAAATTCAGAAGAACCCTAGCGACAAAGGCTATTGATAAAGGAATGCCTATTGAGCAAGTCCAAAAACTACTTGGTCACAGCAAAATTGATACAACCCTGGCCTATGCCATGGTTAACCAAAGCAATGTCAAACATTCACACCAAAAATTCATCTCTTAACTGCAAATCCCGATTTAACGAGATGTTTAAAGAGTATCCTGACTCAGTATTCTTAGATACATATATAAAAGAGCTAAGAGCAGGTAAAAGTTTAGCTGGTGAGGAAAATAATAAGAATAAAGTATTAAAAACAGGAGCTGTATCGTACGATTATTTTAATTCATCTGAAGTAAAAAATTTACCAATTGATTATATTCCCTTAGATGAGCATAAAGTTGAAATAGGGGATGTAATTATTAGCCGTATGAACACTTCTGAACTAGTTGGGGCTGCTGGATATGTTTGGTCTATTAATAGTGATAATATATATTTGCCAGATAGATTATGGAAGGTTGTTCTGAATGATCGAGTAAATCCAGTATTCTTATGGAAACTTATTACAAATGAGATAACAAAATTAAAAATTAAGAGAATCGCCTCTGGAACTAGTGGGAGTATGAAAAATATTTCGAAATCAAAATTTTTACAACTTAAAGTTCCCCTCCCCCCTTTAGCCCTCCAAAACGAATTCGCATACTTTGTGGCTCAGGTCGACAAATCACAATTTGCTTGTGAGATCGTTATAAAACTGTGGAGAAATAGCTTGAATTCTAGTATAATATAGGTATCTATTTGTTCAAAGTGAGAGAAAAATGGGAAATTTTGATTTTCTTTTAAATAACGAAGAGTATGAATCTTTTTCAAAGTCCTGTATAGAAGCTGAAAATATGATTGCGACATCTACTGTAGCTACTGCTTTTATGGCGCGTCGTGCTCTTGAGCAGGCTGTTCATTGGATATATAGTCACGATTCATATTTAGAAGCTCCCTATCGTGCTACCTTATCTTCTTTGGTATGGGATGATGATTTTAGAGAGATTGTGGATCCAGAACTCCATAGGCAGATTGTTCTTTTAATTCGATGGGGAAATCATGCTGCACATGGTGGAGAAATTAAGGAACGAGAAGCGATTTTGGCTTTGCACCATTTGTATCAATTTGTCAATTTTATTGATTATTGCTACAGTAACGAGTTTGTGGAGCGTTATTTCGACGAGCAGTTATTGCCACTTTCAGCAAACATCAAGTTTCGAGAAACGCCACAATCTATGGCGAAATTACAAAACAGTTTGCCAGATCTTCCTGATTTCGATGAACAGATGGCTAGTCAGTCCTTAACTATTCAAGAGACTTATACTGAAAAACGTGAAACAGCAGCTCTACGGCAAGATGTATCTTTCTATATCGATCAACTATCTGAAGCAGAGACAAGAAAACTCTTTATTGATATCGATCTCCGTTTAGCAGGTTGGACATTTGAGGAAAACTGTCGTGTTGAGGTAGCCGTTCATGGTTTGAAGCATGGTAAAGGAACTGGATACTGTGACTATGTCCTTTATGGTAAAAATGGGAAAGTTCTAGCAATTGTTGAAGCTAAAAAGGCATCTGTGAATCCAGAAGTAGGGGAGGTGCAGGTCAAGGAATATGCTGAAGTTCTTGAGAAACAAATCGGCTATAGGCCAATTTGCTTTATTACCAATGGTTTAAAGCACTACATACTTGATGGTGTTAATCGTCGCCAGATTGCAGGGTTCTACTCTCAAGAAGAGTTGCAACTTTTGATGGAAAGACGTCACTTGCAAAAACCACTCGAGGATATTTCTAGCAAAATTAGGGACGACATTTCTGGACGTCATTATCAGAAACATGCGATTACAAGTGTCTGTGAAGCATTCTCCAATAATCGGAGACAGGCACTCTTGGTAATGGCAACTGGGTCTGGGAAAACCCGTACAGCGGTTTCCCTAGTTGATATCCTTTCGCGTCATAACTGGGTAAAAAATGTTCTTTTTTTAGCTGATAGAACTTCCCTAGTTAAGCAAGCTTATGATTCGTTTAGGAAATTACTTCCAGATCTTTCAGTTTGTAATTTCTTAGAGGATAAAGATAGTGCTCGATCTAGTCGAATGGTTTTTTCAACCTATCCGACTATGATAGGAGCGATTAGTGATCAAGAAGAAATAAATCAACGATCCTTTACTGTTGGGCACTTTGATCTTATCATAATTGATGAATCTCACCGTTCTATTTATCAGAAATACAAATCAATTTTTGATTATTTTGATGCAAGGATTGTAGGATTAACTGCCACTCCGCGTCAAGATTTGGATAAAAATACCTATAGTTTCTTTAACTTGGAGAATGGTGTTCCAACATACGCATACGATTTGGAAGAGGCTGTAAAAGATGGTTATTTAGTAGCTTATCATTCGATTGAAACTAAGTTAAAACTACCAACGGATGGTCTACATTACGATGATTTATCCCAAGACGAAAAAGAATATTTTGATAGTCAATTTGAAGACGGTAGTTCTGAAAAAGATATTGATCCTGAGGATTTTAATACCTCTATTTTCAATAGAAAAACAGTAGAAATTGTTCTAGATGAACTAATGACAAGAGGAATTCAGACAGCTTCAGGTGACGAAATTGGTAAAACCATTATCTTTGCTAAAAACCATCGACACGCTGAATACATCAGAGATATTTTTAACGAACGCTATCCTGAAAAAGGAAGCGATTATGCTCGAGTGATTGATTATAGCATTAAGCATTATCAAACCTTAATTGATGATTTTAAAATTAAGGAGAAATACCCTCAAATTGCAATTTCTGTTGATATGTTGGATACAGGTATTGATGTACCAGAGGTTGTTAATTTAATCTTTTTCAAGAAAGTGCGTTCTAAAACTAAGTTTTGGCAGATGATTGGCCGTGGAACCCGTCTTTGTAAAGATTTATTCGGCCCTGAGCAGGATAAGGAAAATTTCTTGGTATTTGATTATTGCGATAATTTTGACTATTTCAAAGCTGATCCAAGAGAAGGAGATGGTCGTCACATTGTTTCTCTGACTCAACGTTTGTTTAACATCAAGGTGGACTTGATTCGTGAACTGCAGGAGCTTCGTTATCAAGATGATCAGTTTGCTAGAGAATACCGTCAGCAACTCGTCTCAGAACTTCATGAACGTATGGTGAGCTTAAATGAGTTAGACTTTAGGGTTCGTATGGTCTTAGATACAGTTTATACTTACAGAAAGTTGGAAAATTGGCAAAATCTAACGACCGTCACAAGTGAAACAATCCAGAAAGATCTTTCTCCGATTCTATTTGAAGAAAATAAAGAAGACGAGATGGCGAGACGATTTGATTTATGGCTGTTTCAGATACAGTTAGGACAACTGTTGGCTAAGCCAGCAACTGTCCATATATCTCAAGTTATGAAAACAGCTAAAGCCCTTGCTAGGGTTGGAAATATACCACAAGTTTTTGCACAGGCTGAAATTATCAGGAAAGTACAAGAACCTGAATTTTGGGAAGAAGTTAGTTTGTCTGAGTTGGAAAAAATCCGCCTTTCTCTAAGAGATTTATTGCAATTCTTAGATAAAACGAGCCGAAAAGTCTATTATGTCAATTTTGATGATCACATTCTTTCCACTGTCCATGATACTAAGCCATATTTACAAGTCAATGACCTGCGATCTTATAATGAAAAAGTTGAACATTATTTGAAAACTCATCTAGATGATGAAGCAATTTCTAAGTTATACCATAATGAAAAATTGACCTCTCAAGATTTACTTGCACTTGAAACATTGCTATGGGAAAAATTAGGTAGCAAGTCAGATTACCAACAACATTATGAAAATAAGGCAATTCCTAGATTGGTTCGTGAAATTATTGGTTTGGATAGAGAGTCTACTAATCAAGTTTTTTCTAAATTTTTATCGGATGAGAGTCTCAATGCCAAGCAGATTTCCTTCGTGAAATTGATTGTAGATTACATTGTAGAAAATGGTTGCTTGGAGACTAAAGTTTTAACACAAGAGCCGTTTAAATCGTATGGTTCAGTTCAACTACTCTTTCAACACCAACTCCCTATACTTCGTAATATTGTCCAAACAATTGAACTCATTAATGATCGAGCTGGAGAAGCAGCGTAAATAATAAGAGGTTATAAATGCAAACGCAAGAAGAAATGAATGTTCTGGTACCTGAAAAATTAGCAGAAATTGAGCGTGATTATGGTGTCAGAGTTTTATGGGCTATCGAGTCTGGTAGTCGTGCCTGGGGTTTTGAGTCTCCCGATAGTGACTTTGATGTACGTTTTATCTACAAACACAAGCAAGATTTTTATCTCCGTTTAAATGAACAGCGTGATGTTATCGAGCTACCAATTGACGATACTTGGGATGTGAGTGGTTGGGATTTAGACAAGACTTTAAAACTCCTTTATAAGTCAAATCCTACACTGTTTGAATGGATACAGTCACCAATTGTCTATCAACAAACGGATTTTATCGAGCGCATGCGTCCTCTTGCCAACCAGTATTTTTCTGAGAAGAAAATGCTGTATCATTACTTGAATACTGCTAGAACTCAAATGAATAAGTATCTTTCAGGAGACAAGGTCAAACCTAAAAAGTATTTCTATGCGCTGCGTCCTATTTTGGCCTGTCGTTGGATTGAAAAATACCATTCTGTTCCACCGATTTTGTTTGATGATTTGGTCAAAGAATTACTTCCGTCTCAAATGCAGGAGCATGTTTCAAGATTGCTAGACATTAAGATAAATGAGCCTGAAGGTATGGAAATTGATCCGATAATGCCAATTCAAGATTATATTTTAGCTAACATCCAAGAGTTGGATGCATACGTTCAAAGTGTTAGAGAGGAAAAGAAAGAGTGGAAAGCTCTAAATCAATTTTTCCTTGAAGAATTAGGTCACGACTGAGGTTTTTTTATGGGTAAATGGACATGTAAATGTGGGCAAGCAATGAATGACCACCGAGCACCCGATCCAAATGCTTATTCAGTTTATTCAGATGAGTTGTTTGAAGAAATCATAAATAAAGCTGACGACCATAATAAAATTTCTTATGCTGATATTTCTGAAGCGTCATTTTATATGTGGAAGTGCCCTGAGTGTGGCAGTTTCATGGTTTTTGGAGAAGACGGGGATGGAGATCACTTTACTTTTTATGAGCGCCAAGAAGTAGAAAAGGTAGAGCCTCTCTTTGATCCAGATCAAGAGTTAAATCTTGTTGTGGTTTAGTTTCAGGAGGGAGGGAATGGCTATACGTATATCTGTGATGACCCAAATATCCATATAGGACACGCTGTTATTGTCCCAGTCGGGAAGGAAAATACTGAAAAAACTGCTTTAGTTGTACAGAAGTATCATGCCCTACCAAAGGATATCACTTTTCCTGTTGAAAAGTTAAAACGTGTCGTTCGTAGGTATTCACATTTCGACCCAATCACTTCGAAAAACGTTTTTAGAAATTTAAAAAA
The DNA here is from genome assembly GCF_003943825.1 of Streptococcus oralis. Classification (GTDB taxonomy): domain Bacteria; phylum Bacillota; class Bacilli; order Lactobacillales; family Streptococcaceae; genus Streptococcus; species Streptococcus oralis_CD. The sequence goes on along the minus strand of NZ_RJNJ01000002.1, from coordinate 271,690 downwards.
GCTAGGAAGAATTCTAGATGTTTGCTCTAAAAACGCTAACCCCAACTCTCAGCAAACATATTATAGTATCAAAACTCCTTTAGGCTATTTCTGGTTAGAATTAAATGGAGTTCCGATTCCAATGAAAATCACACAGATTCAAGTCAGAGATAAAAAGTACCAAGTTGATAGCGCCCTTTATATAAAACCTTCAGAGATTAACTGTAGAAGATTCTATGAACTGGAATTATGTGCAGATTTTGATATTGATGCTTCTAGATGGATCGATGTTCTCTCTGATGAAAACGTTTGGGGAAATACTTGGGAACTAAATGGTCTTCAATTTGGTATTACTGCAGGGGAGTCTCCAGAATTTGAAGACGAAGTTGTAGCAAGAAAGTATAGTCGTGTCCCACTTTATTATGACTGGCACCCTGAATTTGAAGATTATTATGGCTTCAGTTTAGCTTGGAAAAAATACGAGTCTGATAGCGATTTGTCAATTTTTTTCTATACAACGTAAGAAGCGGGAGGATATGTATGAATCAAGCATGGGATTTATTGTTTGAGGGTAAGATTAATGAGGCTAAAAAATTAGTTGAAGCTGATTTTTTATTGGAAACTTGCACAGATTTTAGTTTGTTAAATTTGATGGGGTATATTTATCTTAAAGAGCAAAAATACAACGAGTGCTTAAGTATCTATCAGCGTTACATTGACTTAGCACGAACTAAAAGTGACCCAGAAAATGAACATATAGGCTATCATCAGTTAGCCATGGTTTATCGTGAAATGAATGAATTTCAAACGGCCCTTTTCTATATCGAAAGAGAGCAAAAAATCATTGAAGAAGCTTTTACAGAGGATACCCTCAAATCTTCTGTTAACAATTATGAGCAAGGTTATTTACGATTAAAGCTAGGGAAAGTAGCAGAAGCATTCATGTATATGGAACAGTCCTTAAAACAAGCTTTGCAAACAGATGATTTAATTGCCCAAGCTTGTGCCTATAGAGGTTTAGGAGAGATTGGTTCGATACAAAATCCTGAAGAATCACATGAAAATTTTTTACAAGCTATTGCTCTTTTTGAAAAGGCAGGCGATCAGATTGGTGCTCAAGAGGTTAGAAAATTGCTAAATAATAAAAAGTAGCCTGTAGAGGCTACTTTTTATTAAAACACGCGATAGACATAAGGATTTTCTGGTTTGTCTACTTTTGTGAAACTCTCAACCTCTAATGTTGGGAGTTTTTGTTTGAGTTCTTTATGGTAGTGGAGGGTCAGGGTTCCTCTAGCGGTGATCCAAGTATTGTCAGGATACTGGCGGGAGTTCCCCTTTGTCAAGAGTCCATATACACCAGAGTCTGAGATACAGTGGATAATCCCAAAGCGAAAGAGGAACTGGCTATCTGGGTGGCTAGGATCGTTATAGACAAAGCCTGTAAATTCGATTTTCTTTCCTTCAAACTCTTGAGGATAGTCATAGAGAACTTCCATGACCTCCATATAGTTTTCATCAGTGATGTGAATGGTTGGCTGGGTGAGGTATTTATCAGCTGTAGTCCTCATTTCCTTTTCATAAGCAGATTTGGAAAAATAGGTACTGGTATCGGGTTTGAGGTATTGACTGGATGTGCCTTCACTTGCCTGAATGGCTGTGTTGATTCCTTCAGCAAGTGGAAAATGATATCCCTTAGCAGATACGGTTCTCGAGTCCAAACTTACTGTCGGAAAGGCAACTCCAATCAATAGAGGTAGTGACAGTAAAAGGATGCTGATTCGTCTAGCTCGACGACTTTCTAAATGGCTGTGAGAGTTGATTTTCTTGATCCAGATGTAGAATTGGACCAGAGCCAACAGAAGAGAAAGAACCATAGAGATATAGACTAGATAGGAATAGTGGAGGTTGATGTAGTGACTGAGCTTGCCAGATAGCTTCAGATACAGAGTCAGAGCAAAATAGCCTAGTAGAATGAAAAATCGAGTCATATCATCACCCCCATCATGTAAGAATAAAGCAAGACAAGTACTGTCACAATGCCCATGAATTGCCAGATGAAACGCGCTTTGAGATAGTGCTTCATCATGAGGAGATTTTTGATATCAAGCATGGGGCCAATGACCAGAAAAGCAAGGACTGGCGCTAGGCCGAAGCTCGAGAGGAGAGAAGCGCCGATAAAGGCGTCTGCCTCGCTACAAAGAGAGAGGAGAAAGGCTAGAAACATGAGCAAGAGAATCGCAAGGACTGGACTTGCGCTGATAGAGGTCAAGATCCGAGTCGGGACATAGACCTGCACGATAGCCGCAAAGAGGCAGCCAAAGACTAAATAGCGCCCCATATCGAAAAACTCGTCAATAGCCTGTATAAAGACCTGAAAGACCTTTCTAGCAGGACTCAAGTGTGAAAAGTCATGTTCGTGACAAGTAATAGAATTCTCTTTTTGAATGGGTTCCTTCCAGAAAAATCCTAGGAAAATCCCCAGAATCAAAGCAATCACAATAGCTCCCAGAGCTCGCAAGAAGGCAAGTTTTATTGAATTGCCAAAGGCAGAATATGTGGCTAAAAGAACGATAGGATTGATAATGGGAGCAGTCACCAGAAAAGGAACGGCCGTGTAGCTGGGCACTTTCTTTTCCAAAAAACGATTGATAATCGGAACGATTCCACATTCGCAAGAAGGAAAGAGAAAGCCAATGAAGGTACCAAAAAAGATCCTCCCCCAACGATTGCGAGGAAGAAACTCATAAACTTTATCAGGAGTGATATAGACCTCAATCAACCCCGAAATGAGACTCCCAATCAGGACAAAAGGAAGGGCTTCAATCATGATGGAGAGAAAAATAGCTCCCGCTTGTAATACACTAGGAGGAAGAGATTGGAAAACAGTCATCTATTTTTTCTTCTCAACTTTTTCTTTTTTATCTTTGTCATCTGGGAAAGTGACTTGTGTTAAGTCAGGAAGTTTTGCGAATTCTTCAAACATCTTGTCCAAATCATCCGTTTTTGTAAATTTAACAGCCATGGGCCTACCTCTTTTCTATATTCTATCTCTATTATACTATTATTTTGTGGAAAAGGGATTATTTTGATAATCAAAGAGGTAAAAAAGGGTAGGACGAAACAAGGGCTGTCCCTTATGGTATAATAGATTTATGGATAAAAAATATGAAAAAATCTCCCAAGATTTGGGAGTAACCTTAAAGCAAATCGATACTGTTCTAAGTTTGACAGCAGAAGGGGCGACAATTCCCTTCATCGCGCGTTATCGAAAGGACATGACTGGTAGTCTGGATGAGGTGGCGATTAAGGCCATTATCGACTTGGATAAAAGTCTGACAAATCTCAACGACCGTAAAGAAGCTGTCTTGGCTAAGATTCAAGAACAAGGCAAACTAACCAAGGAATTAGAAGAAGCTATTTTGGCAGCTGAAAAATTAGCAGACGTTGAAGAACTCTATCTTCCTTATAAGGAAAAACGTCGAACCAAGGCAACTATTGCCCGAGAAGCTGGACTCTTTCCTCTCGCCCGCTTGATCTTGCAGAATGTAGATGGTTTAGAGAAAGAAGCTGAGAAGTTTGTCTGTGAAGGATTTGCGACAGTTCAAGAAGCCTTGGCTGGAGCGGTTGATATCTTGGTCGAAGCCTTATCGGAAGATGTGACTTTGCGTTCACTGACCTATCAGGAAGTGCTGAGACACTCTAAAATCACTTCGCAAGTCAAGGATGAAAGTCTCGATGAAAAACAAGTTTTTCAGATATATTACGATTTTTCAGAGACAGTTGGCAACATGCAGGGTTATCGTACCTTGGCCCTCAATCGTGGTGAGAAACTAGGTTTCTTAAAAGTCGGTTTTGAGCACGCGACAGATCGTATTCTTGCTTTCTTTGCTGCCCGTTTCAAGGTGAAAAATGCCTATATAGATGAAGTTGTTCAACAGTCAGTTAAGAAAAAGGTCTTGCCTGCTATCGAACGACGCATTCGGACAGAATTAACTGAGAAAGCAGAAGAAGGAGCTATCCAACTCTTTTCTGACAACCTGCGCAATCTTCTCTTGGTTGCTCCGCTGAAAGGGCGCGTGGTTCTAGGATTTGACCCTGCCTTTCGTACAGGTGCCAAACTTGCTGTCGTTGATACAACAGGTAAAATGTTGACAACCCAAGTCATTTATCCAGTAAAACCAGCATCAGCTCGTCAGATTGAAGAAGCAAAGAAAGATTTGTCGGACTTGATTGGTCAATACGGTGTGGAAATTATTGCTATCGGAAATGGAACTGCCAGTCGTGAAAGTGAAGCCTTTGTGGCGGAAGTTCTTAAAGATTTTCCAGAAGTCAGCTATGTTATCGTCAATGAAAGTGGCGCTTCTGTCTACTCTGCCAGCGAACTTGCTCGTCAGGAGTTTCCAGAATTAACCGTTGAAAAACGCTCTGCTATCTCTATCGCCCGTCGTTTGCAAGATCCACTTGCCGAATTGGTCAAAATTGATCCCAAGTCAATCGGTGTCGGGCAATACCAGCACGATGTCAGTCAGAAGAAACTGTCTGAGAGTCTGGACTTTGTCGTAGATACGGTGGTTAACCAAGTCGGTGTCAATGTCAATACAGCTAGCCCAGCTCTTCTTTCCCATGTGGCTGGACTCAATAAAACTATCTCTGAAAATATCGTCAAATACCGTGAGGAAGAAGGAAAAATCACTTCGCGCGCTCAAATCAAGAAAGTTCCGCGTCTGGGTGCCAAGGCTTTTGAACAGGCAGCTGGTTTCCTCCGTATCCCGGAAAGTAGTAATATCCTTGATAATACAGGAGTTCACCCAGAAAACTATGCTGCGGTTAAGGAGCTCTTCAAACGCTTGGATATCAAGGACTTGAATGAAGAAGCACAAAGTAAGCTTAAGTCCCTTTCAGTTAAGGAGATGGCACAGGAACTGAATCTTGGTCCAGAAACCCTTAAAGATATCATTTCCGACCTTCTCAAACCAGGTCGAGATTTCCGTGACTCATTTGATGCACCTGTGCTTCGTCAAGATATCTTGGATATCAAGGATTTAAAAGTCGGCCAGAAGCTGGAGGGTGTGGTGCGTAATGTCGTTGACTTCGGTGCCTTCGTTGATATCGGGATTCACGAGGACGGCCTCATTCATATTTCCCATATGAGTCGTAAATTTATCAAACATCCCAGCCAAGTGGTGTCTGTTGGAGATTTGGTAACGGTTTGGGTTAAGAAAATCGATACTGAACGTGAAAAAGTCAATCTGTCGCTCCTCGCTCCAGATGAATCTAACTGACTACGTTCAGTCTGTTTCCCTCGAAGACTTTGGTAGACCTTTTACCCACCAAGCCCAGTGGAATTCTCGTCTGCGAACGACAGGTGGGCGATTTTTCCCCAGGGATGGGCATTTGGATTTTAATCCCAAGGTCTATAATGAACTAGGTTTGGAAGTCTTTCGGAAAATCGTACGCCATGAACTCTGTCACTATCACCTTTATTTTCAGAAAAAGGGTTATCGACATAAGGACCGAGATTTTAAGAAACTTTTGAAAGAAGTGGATGGACTGCGCTTTGTTCCCCCGTTGAAGAACCAAAGTAATTTTCTAGTTTATCAGTGTCAATCTTGCCAGCAAACTTATCAGCGCAAGCGTAGGATTGATACCAAACGCTACCGATGTGGGGTTTGTCGAGGTAAACTCGTCATCATAAATCGGCCTAAGGACTGATGTTGATAGTTCTGATTCATGCTATACTACTTGTAAGAATGCCGAAAGAGGAACATATCATGAATAACAAATTTTATAAAATGAAACGAAATAGTAAGGTGTCGGGAGTTTTAGCTGGTCTATCAGACAAGTGGAATTTTGATGTAACTTTAGTCCGCTTTCTCTTTGCCATTTTTACCATATCAAATTTTGGGATTGGCGTGATTATCTACATCATCCTAGCCTCTATCCTGCCAACTAAGGAAGAAATCGAAGCAGAAATGTACGGAACAGGACCACGCAAACGCAAGGAAGCCGAGGTCATTGATGACAATGATGGGCGGTTTTGGTGAGATTTAACAGGGAAAATTTATTATTTGCACTATGTTACTTAAAAGAAGCAGCATAAATGACTGAAAATCCCTTGTGGTTATTTAGCCACAAGGGATTTTGATATTTAAGTATATTCTTTTCCATCTTGAGAGAGATGAATTACATGATCAGCCATTTTCCAAATACTAGGATTGTGAGTTGCGATGATAATTGTTCTATTAGCATTACGAAGTTCAAGGAGAATTTCCATAATTTCCTTGGAATTTTTTGGATCTAGCGAGGCGGTAGGCTCATCAGCTAAAACTAAAGGAGGATTTTTCAGGATAATCTTAGCAAGCGCTACGCGTTGAGCTTCACCACCAGATAATTCATAGATTTTTTGGTTGAGACTTAGATAATCTAGTCTGACAGCTTGTAGTGCTTGAAGAAGAAGTCTCTCTTTTTCTTGTTTCTTGTTCTGTTTTTTGCCAATCAGTCCCAGCTCAAGGTTTTCTCGAATGGTCTGACTTTCTAATAGTCCGAAGTTCTGGAAGAGATAACCTAGCTCGTTACGATAGAATTCCTCATTTTTTAGAGAAGTCAAAGACTTTCCTTTATAAATGATTTCTCCTTTGTCGAAAGTCTCTAGTTTTGCAAGCATATTGAGCAAAGTGGTTTTTCCACAACCACTGTCTCCTATCAAAGCATATACCATACCACTTTGAAAATTCAGATTCAAGTCTGAAAAAATAATACGAGAACCAAATTGTTTCCAAATATGTTGTAATTCAATCATACTATCCTCCTTTGATGATGCTAGCATAGGTTTTACTTTCCTTCTTATCACAGATTTTCAATAGAAGAACGGCTAAACTTGAAAAGCTGAAAAATAGGATTAGGGTAATCCAGATATTCTTAGAAATAATGAAAGCTAGACCACTTCCGAGAAAGAGAGCTGCTATTTGAGAAGTGATATATCTATTGTGTAATTCAAAGAAATAATAGCCTGCGATTTTTTTCAAGAATATGGTTTTGCGAAAGGCTTCAAAATAGAGCAGATTTAAACTTGTAAACAGCAAAATTGAAGTCAAAATAGCAAACATAGCACTCGCTAAGTTACTAAAAATTTCGATTTTAATTTTTTGATTTAACTGGAGATAGGTTTCCCTAGCAGACGATAGCCCTGAGACCATTTGATCAAGTTGATAGTGTTTCAAAAGTTCTTGTGTCTGGTGGAGGTCTGTAAAATAGAGATATTCTAGATTTGTAAACCAGAAGATGGAGGAAGCCTTACCAAGTGCTTTAGGAGAAAGCACAAGAAAGATGGGATTTGACAACCATTGATCATAAGCGATATGGGTGGTATTATAGAGAAATACATCATTATTTTGATTGGTATAAGCTATACTAACTTCGACAGTTTGATTAGACTCGCTACTGTATAATCGGTTGGTTAACTCTTGTTGCAAGGTTGATTTTATATCTTTTTCATTTTTTTGTAGTTCTTCTGGGAGTATGGCAAGGATCTGTCTATCTTTGAGGGTGTTGATTTTTTGAAAGGTTTCTGATGATAAGTCCATATCTTCCTTTTGGAAGTAGCTGGGCGTGACGTAGAGAATATTTTTTCCTTCCACACCATAAGGGTTATTTTCAGTTTCATTATGATTTGAGGTAGCTTGCTTAAGAGCTTGCTCAACTAGATTATGTTTAATAAGGAAGGCATTCTCATTATCTATAGCATGCTGAATAAAGTCAAACCATTTATCAGCATTTGTCTGCAGTTCATCTAAATTTTTCATCTGACTGGAACGCCCTGTTTGAAGAGTAACAACATTGGAGCGTTGTTCCCAAGTAGCTTGTCCAGCCTCATTTTTCTCAAGTATATGATAGTAAGTAGACATACGTCCAAATCCTACAATAACCAGTAGAATGGCAAGTACCTGACCAAAGTAGAGAATGCGTAGGATTGACTTGATTGGTAATTTTCCTTTGATGATAGAGAGGAGATGAACTTTTTTAAAAGAAATGGTAAAAAGAAGGGCAATTAGGAGGCTAAGTAAGAAAAGTAGGCTATTGTAAAGAATAAAAAGTATTCCTAAAAAAGTTTGAACCTCATAAGGATATCCTAGGGAAATGAGCAAGACACTTGCTATCAGCAAAGCAGGTAGACCAAAAAGAAGGATATCAAGTCCGTCTCTTGCGAGAGAACGAAAGAAGAGATGGCTCAGTCGTTCACCAGAAATCAATCGAATCCCTGACTGAGAGAGAGATTGAATTTGGCCAATAACAATCAAAGCTAAGAAAGTCAGCAAAAAGATTAACATACTGGTAAGCTGATTAGGTTGGGTAAAGAGGGCAAGTACAAAGGATACTCTGTCATTTTCAAATGCATTCGCTTTTTCTAGTCCAAGTTCTTTCAGATGAGTGGCCAATTCTTGACTAGTTAGGGATCCGCTGATAATATTGTAGTTGTTGAGAAGATCGCTCTTGTGAATGCTTTCTTGACTTGCTTGAGGCATCCAGTCTGGAAGTTGCCCTTCTCCAAAAACTTCGTAGTAAGTTTGTGATTTTCCATCACTATCTACTTCCCAAATAGTTCTTGCGATAAGACTATTATGTTCTTTAGCAAGACTATTTAATTCTTCTTTAACGGTAGAATAATCTGCTTGCCCACTTAATACTGCTGCACCCGGGAACAGGATTTGTGGAAGAGAGTCTTTCCAAAAGGACAGAGTGGCAATGAGAAAGAAAGTTAAAAGAAGATTGCTGATAAAGAGAAAAACACGTTTCATAGGAACCTCTTTCTAAAAAGAGGGGCTGAACCTCCCTCCTTATAGCAGCGATACGAATGATAGTTTAGCACTTTTAAAAATAATTATCAGAAAGCTAATTCTTTTACAAGACGTCAAAGAAAGCCTTTTCATAATTTAATTTTACTATTATTTTAAGGATAAAACAAGCAATACTATGGCTTTTTATAGTAGCTATTTTCAAAAATATTTTTCAATCTTACAAAAATGTAAGATTAAAGTCTCTTTTGTAAGGTTAGGTTATGGCAGGCTACCTTTTTTTGCGATAAACTAGACTCATAAAGAACAAAGGAGCAAAACCATGAAAAGAATTTTACAAAAGAAAACAAGAAAACCAAGTCAAAAAGATATCGAGCGTGTTCAACTGGGATGCGCTATGATGCAAGCACAGTTTCAAATGATGGGATATTAAGAAGGAGAAAATCATGACACTTTTAGATGTAAAACACGTTCAAAAAATCTACAAAACACGTTTTCAAGGAAACCAAGTCGAAGCACTCAAAGATATTCACTTTACCGTAGAAAAGGGTGACTACGTTGCCATCATGGGTGAGTCCGGCTCAGGGAAGTCTACCCTACTCAACATCCTAGCAATGCTTGACAAACCAACTCGTGGTCAGGTTTACCTAAATGGAACAGACACAGCAACTATTAAGAATTCCCAGGCTTCAAGTTTCCGTCGTGAAAAGTTGGGATTTGTCTTCCAAGACTTTAACTTACTAGATACCTTGTCTGTTAAGGACAATATCTTGCTTCCGCTAGTGTTATCACGAAAACCTATCACGGAGATGATGAAGAAATTGGTAGTGACAGCTGAAAATTTGGGCATCAACCAATTGCAAGAGAAGTATCCTTACGAGATCTCAGGGGGTCAAAAACAGCGGGTAGCAGTAGCACGCGCCATCATCACAGAACCTGAAATTCTCCTTGCTGATGAGCCAACAGGAGCCCTTGACTCCAAGTCATCTGCAGCTCTTCTAGATGTTTTTGATGAAATCAATGAGCGAGGCCAAACCATTCTCATGGTAACCCACTCAACGGCAGCAGCCAGCAGGGCCAAGCGCGTTCTCTTTATCAAGGACGGCATTCTTTACAACCAAATCTACCGTGGAGACAAGACAGAACGTCAAATGTTCCAAGAAATCTCTGATACCTTGACAGTCATGGCGAGCGAGGTGAATTAGTATGTTCCGATTAACCAATAAGTTAGCGGTATCTAACTTGATTAAAAACCGCAAACTCTACTACCCCTTTGCCTTAGCTGTTCTCTTAGCAGTGACCATCACCTATCTCTTTTATTCATTGTCACTTAATCCTAACATTGGCAAGATCCGAGGGGGAGAAACTATCTCTATGACCCTGGCTCTCGGTATGGTGGTTGTTACCATCGCTTCTGGAATTATTGTCCTTTATGCCAATAGTTTTGTCATGAAGAACCGTTCCAAGGAGCTGGGTGTATATGGTATGCTTGGGCTCGAAAAGCGTCATTTGATCAGTATGGTTTTTAAAGAGCTTCTTATTTTTGGTTCCTTAACCTTGACAGCTGGTCTCGGCCTAGGAGCTCTCTTTGATAAGCTAATCTTTGCCCTTCTTCTGAAGCTGATGAAAATGAAAGTGGAGCTCGTTTCGACTTTCCAACCAATTGTCTTCATCCTAGTTCTCATCGTCTTTGGAGCTATCTTCCTAGGTCTAATTTTTATCAATGCCTTTCGCATCGCACGCATGAATGCCCTTCAGCTCTCTCGTGAAAAAGCCAGTGGTGAGAAAAAAGGACGTTTCTTAGGTCTTCAAACTATACTAGGTTTGATTAGTATGGGAGCTGGCTACTACCTAGCAGTTACCGTTGAAAATCCACTTTCTGCTGTTCTGATTTTCTTCGTAGCAGTCTTATTGGTAATTTTGGGAACTTATCTTCTCTTCAATGCAGGGATTACAGTTTTCTTACAAATCTTGAAGAAAAACAAGCGTTACTATTACCAACCCAACAACATGATTTCCGTATCCAATCTTATCTTCCGTATGAAGAAAAATGCGGTTGGTCTGGCGACGATTGCTATTCTCTCAACCATGGTCTTGGTGACTATGTCTGCTGCAACAAGTATCTTTAAAGCCTCAGAAAACTTCAAGAAAGTCATGAATCCACATGATTTTGGGATTACAGGACAGAATGTTGAAAAAGAAGATATCGAAAAACTCTTGAGCCAGTATGCTAGTGAAAAAGGATTGACTGTCACAAAGAAAGAAGTCCTTACATACAGTAACTTTGGTGTGGCAAATCAAGATGGTACGAAATTGACAATCTTTGATAAAGGTCAAAATCGTGTTCAACCGAAAACTATTTTTATGGTTTTTGACCAAAAAGACTACGAGAATATGACGGGGCAGAAACTTGCACTTTCAGGCCATGAAGTTGGATTGTTTGCTCAAAACAAGCAACTTCAAGGTCAAAAAGAACTGACTCTGAATGACCAGACTTACACGATCAAAGAAGAAATCAAAAAAGATTTTATTCTTGAACATGTCCCAAATCAGTACAATATTCTAACTTCGGACTATAACTATCTGGTTGTTCCTGACTTACAAGCCTTTCTTGACCAGCATCCTAACTCTTCCATCTTTAATCAATACTATGGTGGTATGAATGTAACGGCTAGTGAGGACGAGCAGCTTAAAATTGCAGATGACTATTCAAAATTCGTTAACAACTTTAATAGAGAAATAAACAAAGAAGGAAGCTATGTTTACGGAAGCAATCTGGCTGATAGTAGTGCGCAGATGAGTGCTCTCTTTGGTGGAGTCTTCTTCATCGGTATCTTCCTCTCTATCATCTTTATGGTGGGAACGGTTCTCGTCATCTACTACAAACAAATCTCTGAGGGCTATGAAGACCGTGAACGTTTCATCATTTTGCAAAAAGTTGGTCTCGATCAAAAGCAAATCAAGCAAACCATCAACAAACAAGTCCTAACTGTTTTCTTCCTCCCATTGCTCTTTGCTTTCTTACACCTTGCCTTTGCCTATCATATGCTTAGCCTCATCCTAAAAGTCATTGGGGTGCTAGATGCGACCATGATGTTGACAGTCACTCTGTCCATCTGTGCTATCTTCCTCGTTGTCTATGTCTTAATCTTTATGATTACCTCAAGAAGCTATCGCAAGATTGTGCAAATGTAAAAAAGATACCTCGATGTTTATCGAGGTATTTCTTTATCTTAAATGCTGAAGAGTTGTCCAAGCAGGTAAGTCACTCCCATGGTGAGAAGTCCGATACAGAGGTTACGGATCATGGCAGTTTTCGTAGGTGCCTTGCCTAGTTTAGCACTGGTATAGCCAGTGACGAGAAGGGAAAGGGCAACGATAAAAACAGTAGCAGGAATGCGATAATCACTTGGAAAGACAGTGATCGAAAGCATAGGAGGAAGACTTCCCAGTACAAAGGCGATAAAGCTAGAGATGGCAGCATGCCAAGGATTGGTAAATTCTTCGTACTCGATACCGTATTTTTCCTCGACCAAGGCTTTGAGTGGATTTTTTAAAAAGGCCTTGTTGGTCAAGAGTTGGGCGGACGTTTCACACTCACCATTTTGAAGGTAAGCAGCATAGAGGGATTGTTTTGCAGATTCGATATCCTTATCCAAGAGCAACTGTTCTCTAGCGACAGCGGCTTCTTCCGTGTCTTTCTGAGTCGATACAGAGACATATTCGCCACCTGCCATAGAAAAAGCACCAGCGAGGATAGCGGCCAATCCTGATAGAAAGATAATCCAGATATTGCTTGTCGCACTGGCAACACCGATAACGACTCCAGCGATGGAAATAATCCCATCATTTGCTCCCAGAACACCTGCGCGTAGGATATTGAGTCGGCCTGCAAAGTTTGCATCAATTTCATGTTTCATTTCTGTCATAGTCATCTCCTTTCTCTCCATTATAGAGAAAAGAATAGTGGAATACAAACTTTTTAAACTATCTGAAAAAAGTTCTACGATTCTAATTTTTAGGCCCTTTGAAGTTTCTCCGAAAAAGTAGTGCTATCCTACTGTACTGGACCTTTTTAAACTTATCTATGGTATAATAGAAGATAGATTTATCAATTGGAGAATGAAAGATTCTATGATTAAACTTGTAGCAACCGATATGGATGGAACCTTTCTAGATGGAGAGGGTCGGTTTGATATGAAACGCCTCAAAAACGTACTTGTTTCCTACAAGGAAAAGGGGATTTATTTTGCTGTGGCTTCAGGTCGCGGTATCTTGTCCCTGAAAAAGTTGTTTGCGGATGTGCGTGATGAAGTGATTTTTATAGCTGAAAATGGGAGCTATGTTGAGTTTCATGGCGAGGATATGTATGAGGCTACTATGTCTCGGGATTTTTACTTGAGCACTTTTGAAGCTTTAAAGAAATCGCCCTATTTTGATGAAAGAAAAATGCTCTTGACTGGGAAAAAAGCTTGTTATGTTTTGGATACAGTGGATGAGACCTATCTGATGTTTAGCCGTCACTACAACGAAAACATTCAAAAAGTAGCGAGTTTGGAAGATATCACAGATGAGATTTTTAAATTCACTACGAACTTTACTGAAGAAACGATAGAAGTTGGTGAGGCCTGGGTCAACGAAAATGTTCCTGATGTGAAAGCCATGACCACAGGTTTTGAATCCATCGATATTGTCTTGGACTACGTTGATAAGGGTATGGCCATTGTTGAGCTGGCAAAAAAACTTGGTCTGACCATGGATCAGGTTATGGCTTTTGGCGATAATCTCAATGACCTTCACATGATGCAGGTTGTTGGACACCCAATCGCTCCTGAAAATGCGCGACCAGAGATTTTAGAATTAGCAGAAGCAGTGATTGGCCACCATAAGAACCAATCAGTGATGGCTTATATGGAGGGCTTATAATGGCAGATATTAAATTGATTGCACTTGATTTGGATGGTACCTTACTGACAACAGATAAAAGGCTGACAGATCGTACCAAGGCGGTCCTCAAGGCTGCGCGTGATCGTGGCATCAAGGTCGTTCTGACAACAGGTCGTCCATTGAAGGCTATGGATTTCTTTCTCCATGAGCTAGGGACTGACGGTCAGGAGGATGAGTACACCATCACCTTTAATGGTGGTCTGGTACAGAAAAATACAGGAGAGATTCTCGATAAAACAGTCTTTTCAATCGACGATGTGGCACGCTTGTACGAGGAAACTGAAAAACTCGGACTTCCGTTAGATGCTATTTCAGAAGGAACCGTCTATCAAATCCAGTCTGACCAAGAAAGTCTCTATGCTAAGTTTAACCCAGCCCTGACTTTCGTACCTGTCGCTTTTGAAGATCTATCTAGTCAGATGACGTATAATAAATGCGTGACTGCCTTTGCCCAAGAACCTTTGGATGCAGCGATTCAACAGATTTCTCCAGACTTGTTTGACCAATATGAAATCTTCAAATCGCGTGAACTTTTATTGGAATGGTCGCCGAAAAACGTTCACAAGGCAACAGGTTTAGCGAAATTAATTAAACACTTGGGAATCGACCAAAGTCAAGTCATGGCTTGTGGGGACGAGGCCAATGACCTTTCCATGATTGAGTGGGCAGGTCTGGGAGTTGCCATGCAAAATGCTGTTCCAGCGGTTAAGGAAGTTGCCAATGTGATTACCCCTATGACCAACGACGAGGAAGCCGTTGCCTGGGCTATCGAAGAATACGTGCTAAAGGAGAACTAGAATATGGGATTATTTGACCGTTTATTCGGAAAAAAAGAAGAGCCGAAAATCGAAGATATCGTAAAAGAAGCTCTGGAAAATCTTGATTTGTCAGAAGAGGTTGAAGAAAACCAAACGGTAGTCGAAGAAACTTCTCAGGAAGAGACAACAAGAGACAAAGTGGAAGAAACACTTGCTCAAGAAGAAATTCCTCAGATCTCGACAGAAGAAGTTATTGAACCAGAAGCAGTCGAAGAAACTGCTCAGGAAGAGCTTGAGCTAGAATCTGATGAACTGGAACGATTCCAAGAGACGGAAGAAGCTCTAGAAGAAGAGAACCAAGAAACTGTAGAGTTCGAAGAAGGGTTAGCTACTGAAGTAGTAGAAGAAGAACTTCCTCAGGTTGAAGAAACCGTACAGGAAAAATATGACCGCAGTCTCAAGAAAACCCGTACGGGATTCGGAGCTCGTTTGAATGCTTTCTTTGCCAACTTCCGTTCTGTCGATGAAGAATTCTTCGAGGAATTGGAAGAACTGCTCATCATGAGTGACGTCGGTGTGCAGGTCGCTTCAAACTTAACAGAAGAACTACGTTATGAAGCCAAACTCGAAAATGCTAAGAAGCCTGACGCACTTCGTCGTGTCATTATCGAGAAATTGGTTGAACTCTATGAGAAGGATGGCAACTACGATGAACAAATCCATTTCCAAGATGGTTTGACAGTTATGCTCTTTGTTGGAGTCAATGGTGTTGGGAAAACAACTTCTATCGGGAAATTGGCTCATCGCTACAAACAAGCTGGCAAGAAAGTCATGCTGGTTGCGGCAGATACCTTCCGTGCGGGTGCAGTGGCCCAGCTAGCTGAATGGGGCCGTCGTGTGGATGTTCCTGTTGTGACGGGGCCTGAAAAGGCTGATCCAGCAAGCGTGGTCTTTGATGGGATGGAACGTGCTGTAGCAGAAGGGATTGATATTCTCATGATTGATACAGCAGGTCGTCTGCAAAACAAGGACAACCTTATGGCCGAGTTGGAAAAGATTGGCCGTATTATCAAGCGTGTCGTTCCAGAAGCACCTCATGAAACCTTCCTGGCACTCGATGCGTCAACTGGACAGAACGCCTTGGTACAAGCTAAGGAATTTTCTAAGATAACACCATTGACTGGAATTGTTTTGACTAAAATTGACGGAACTGCCCGGGGTGGTGTTGTTCTGGCTATCCGCGAAGAACTCAATATCCCTGTAAAATTGATCGGTTTCGGTGAAAAAATTGATGATATCGGGGAATTTAACTCAGAAAACTTTATGAAAGGTCTCTTAGAAGGCTTGATTTAATACAAAATAAATATCCTGCAATTCAATCTTGCAGGATATTTTTGCTATTCTAAACGGCCATCTTCACGATAGGCGATATCTGGTTGCCAGGTCCATTTAGCTCCATACTTTTCAAGTAAGTCAAAGCTAGCTTGTGGCCCCATGCTTCCAGCTTTATAGTCATGAAGTGGAGCACCGTTTTCAGCCCAGAGCTCTTCGATACGGTCAATCAATTTCCAAGAAGCACTTACCTCATCCCAGTGGCTAAAATTGGTTGAGTTGTTGTTCAAGACATCGTAGATTAATTTCTCGTAAGGATCTGGTGAGGCTCCAGTAGCAGTAGCATCTGTACGGTAATCCAGAGAGCTTGGAGCCAGGTTAAATTCTTCACCGACTTGCTTACCATTGAGGCTAAGAGAGAATCCTTCAGTTGGTTGAATATAGATGGTCAAGATATTTGGCGCTAATGGTTCTCCAAAGATAGAGTCCATTTGCTTAAAGACGATATTGACATGAGTCCCTTTTTCAGTCAGACGTTTCCCTGTACGGAAGAAGAAAGGAACACCACGGAAGCGATCGCTGTCTACAAAGAAGGCACCAGATGCGAAAGTTTCTGTTGTGGATTCAGGATCGACATTTGGCTCGCTACGATAGGAAATGTATTTCATGCCATCGATTTTACCAGAGCGATATTGACCACGGATAAACTGTTCTTTCAGTTCTTCCTCAGTTGGATGATAGAGGTTTTTAAAGACCTTTATCTTTTCAGCACGAATCTCATCCTTTGTAAAGCTAGCTGGTTTGTCCATGGCTAGAAGAGAGAGAAGTTGGAGAGTATGGTTTTGCACCATATCACGAAGGGCACCAGATTGATCGTAGTAGCCGCCACGTTCTTCTACACCCAATCGTTCCGCAAAGGTAATCTGAACATTATCGATGTGTTCGCGATTCCAAACATTCTCAAAGATCATGTTGGCAAAACGAACAGCAAAGATACTCTGAATCATCTCTTTACCTAGGTAATGGTCGATACGGTAGATTTGCTCCTCATCAAAGGCTGCAAGGAGATCTTCATTGAGTTTGCTAGCTGTTTCGCAGTCTGTACCAAATGGTTTCTCAACGATCAAGCGCTCAAAACCTTTACCATCAACAATGTTTTCAGATTTGAGGTGCTTGGCAATGGTTCCAAAGAACTGAGGTGCCATAGACAAGAAGAAGAGCTTATTGTGTTCAGCTTGGTATTTTTCATTTAGCTCAGCTTGTAATTGACGCAAAGCAATGTAATGTTCCGTATCATTCACATCATGGCTTTGGTAGTAGAAGTGGCTAGCAAATTCTTGGGCTTGCTCGGTACTATCTGCCAAATCAAGGATGGACTCGACTACTACAGATTCAAAATATTCCTTACTCCAAGGTCTACGAGCTGTTCCGATAACAGCAAAATGCTCAGAGAGATTGCCTGATTTATAGAGTCTGAAAAGGGAAGGGTAGAGTTTGCGTTTAGCTAAATCTCCACTCGCACCGAAAATTGTAACAATAACCTTTGATGACATCTAGCTACCTAATTTCTATATTTTTTCCTAGTTGGACTAGGGATGAGATTTCCTCATTTTCATAGTTTTTATTTTATCATAATTTTCAAAAAAAACAAAAAATCCAATACGCAATTTAAAAACTGTAAGGAGAACCTTACAGTTTTGTTTTATACATTTAAGACTTTGTCCAAGAACTCTTTTAGACGAGGGTGTTGCGGGTTGTCAAAGATTTGATCTGGAGTTCCATCTTCTAGGAATTCACCATCAGCCGTAAAGATAACACGGTTGGCCACCTGACGAGCAAACCCCATCTCATGGGTTACGATAATCATGGTCATGCCTTGTTCCGCCAATTCCTTCATAACATTCAGTACATCTCCAACCATTTCAGGGTCCAGAGCGGAAGTTGGCTCATCAAAGAGCATGATATCAGGATTCATGGCAAGTCCACGAGCGATAGCTACACGCTGTTTTTGACCACCTGATAGGCTATCTGGGTTGGCATTAGCTTTATCTGCTAGTCCTACCTTTTCAAGCAACTCCATCCCCAATTTTTCAGCTTCTTCTTTGGTCATCCGTTTGTGTTCAATAGGTGCAAAAGTGATATTTTCTAGGACGGACATGTGTGGGAAGAGGTTGAAGTGTTGGAAGACCATTCCTACATTTTCGCGAACATGGTCGACATTGGTTGATTTTTCAGTCAAATCATAACCATTCACTGTGATGTGGCCACTCGTTACCTCCTCGAGAAGGTTAAGGCTACGGAGGAAAGTGGATTTACCAGAACCAGAAGGACCGATGATGCAGACAACATCTCCTTCATAGAATTTAGTTGTAATTCCTTTTAAAACTTCGTTTTTTCCATAATACTTATGCAAATCATTTACATCAATTTTTAGTTTTGCCATTAACGAATCCTCTTTTCTAAGCGTTTCGCTAGTCTAGTCAAAAGCGTGATAATTACAAGATAGAAGATAGCAAGGATTGCATACATCTTGAAACTTTGGTAGTTACGGGCAATGATAATCTTACCAGTTTGGAAAAGTTCCACCAAACCGATAGCAGACACGATGGTTGTATCTTTAAGAGCAATAACGAATTGGTTGACAAAGTTTGGCAACATCAATTTAGTCGCTTGTGGCAAGATAATCTTACGCATGGTTTTTCCATAAGAGATACCAAGACTGCGGCTGGCTTCCATTTGCCCAACTGGAACAGCTTGAATCCCACCACGAACAATTTCAGCGATATAAGCAGCTGCATTGAGTGAGAGGGCTATAGTACCAGCTACAAAGTCATTGATTGGACTTTGTTGGCCTGTAATCGACTCGATGAAGTTTGGAATACCCCAGAAGATGAAGGCTGCAAGAATCATCAAGGGAATACCACGGATAACGTCAACGAAAATCTCAGAGATTAGACGAAGAGATTTGTATGGGCTAACGCTAAACATACCAAAGATAATACCGATGACAATGGCAATTGCAAATGAGATAAGAGCTAGAGCAAGAGTGATTCCAAGTCCACTAAGAAGTTGTTTGTAGTTGTTTTGAAGCAAGCCCCAGATAGTTGTTTCGTCAACCGTACTTGTAGAGTCAGTTGAAGTTTCACTAGCTAGATACTTGTCAAGAATCTTTTGGAATTCTCCGTTAGCTTTGAGGTTCGCAAGTCCATTATTAAACATCTGGATCAATTCTGGGTTTGTTCCTTTTTTAACCGCAAAGGCTGTTTCACCGATTGGAGTTCCAGCGATTGGAGTTTTCAATTTTTGCCCTTGGCTGATAGAATATTTGAGAACTGGCTCATCATCCATCACGGCATCAATAGATCCAGTATTTAGACTGTCATACATTGATGCGCCATCTGCAAAGGTTTTAATCTTATAGCCGTATTTGCTTTGGTTCTCAGTAAGGAATGTTTGAGAAGCAGTTCCGTTTTTAACACCGACAGTTTTATCCTTGAGGTCTTCATAAGAAGCAATGGTGCTTGATTCTTTCACACCAAGAATCGTATTTGCTGTGTAGTATGATTCTGAGAAGTCGAAGGTTTCCTTACGAGCATCTGTTACAGACATACCAGCAATGATACCATCTGCTTGTCCAGCTTGAACAGCGCTGATTGCTGCATCAAATCCTGGGTTGGTAATTTCAATTTCAAAACCTTGGTCTTTAGCAATAGCCTTGATGAGGTCCATATCAATACCGGTGTATTGATTACTTGAATTTTGAAAAACGAATGGGGCGAAAGATGAGTCGCTGGCAATAATGTACTTGCTTTTCAGTGGTGTAGCTTTTTGTCCAGCAGCAGTAGTTGTCGTTGGGGTTGCCGTAGTTGTAGAAGCTGTCCATTTTTGGATGATTTGCTCCAAGCTACCATCTTTCTTCATTTGTGCTAGGGCGTCGTTAAACTCGGTAACCAAGTGTTCATACTTGCTCCCTTTCTTGACACCAAAGGCAAAGCTTCCAACAGCCTCACCATCCATATTGATGCTGAGATCTTGTCCTTGGTTAATCGCATACTCGATAACAGGTTTATCATCCATGATGGCATTTACAGCACCAGCACTTAGACTGTTATTCATCAAATCACCAGTATCAAAGGTTTTAATAGAGAAACCGTATTTATCTTTGATACTTTCGAGGAAACGTTGAGCGGCAGTTCCGTTCTTAACTCCAACTGTTTTCCCGCTAAGTTCCTCATATTTGGTGATTTTATTTGCCTTTGTGGTTGCAATGACAACTTTTGTATCATAATAGGTATCAGACATGGTAAAGACATTTTCACGTTCTTTTGTTTTTGTCATACCTGCCATAATAGCATCTGCTTGACCTGACTGCACTGCATTTACAGCTGCATCAAAGCCAGGATAAGACATTTGGATGTTCCATCCTTTGATTTCTGCGACTTTATTGATAATATCAACATCAATTCCTTTATAGGTTTGATCTGAATCTTTAAACTCAAAAGGTGCGTAAGCTGTATCAGACACAATCTTAACAGTATCAGCTTTTGCCATACCTAGTGAGAAAATGGGAAATAAAATGAGCAAACATGCTAGTATTTTTTTCTTCATTTTTAGTCTCCTTTTCCGAATATTTTCCCATTATATCAGAAAATGAATGAAAAGGCAAATTTTATGGATTTTATGTAAGGAAATGTAACATGAAATACTCGCTCTTATCAACTTAGAGAAGAGTCTGAAAAGTAAATTTATGGTAAAATAGAAGGATAGAAAAATGCAGATGAGGCAATCATGATTAATAGAATTACAGATAATAAATTTAAACTAGTATCAAAATATGAACCTTCAGGAGATCAACCCCAAGCGATTGAGCAGTTGGTTGACAATATCGAGGGTGGAGAAAAGGCTCAGATTCTGATGGGGGCGACGGGTACAGGGAAGACCTATACCATGAGTCAGGTCATTTCCAAAGTCAATAAACCAACCTTGGTCATTGCCCATAACAAAACACTAGCTGGTCAGCTCTACGGAGAGTTCAAGGAATTTTTCCCTGAAAATGCTGTTGAGTACTTCGTATCCTACTATGATTATTATCAACCTGAGGCCTATGTCCCTTCGAGTGATACTTATATTGAAAAGGATAGCTCGGTCAATGATGAGATTGACAAGCTCCGTCACTCAGCGACTTCGGCTCTTTTAGAGCGTAATGATGTCATTGTCGTGGCTTCAGTCTCTTGTATCTATGGTTTGGGTTCGCCCAAAGAATACGCTGACAGTGTTGTAAGTCTACGTCCAGGGCTTGAAATTTCTCGTGATAAACTCTTGAATGACTTGGTTGATATCCAATTTGAACGTAATGATATTGATTTCCAACGGGGAAGATTTCGTGTGCGTGGGGATGTGGTGGAGATTTTCCCAGCTTCTCGTGATGAACACGCTTTTCGAGTAGAGTTTTTCGGGGATGAGATTGACCGTATCCGTGAAGTTGAGGCTTTGACAGGTCAGGTATTGGGAGAAGTGGATCATTTGGCGATTTTCCCTGCCACTCACTTTGTGACCAATGATGACCACATGGAGGTTGCGATTGCTAAGATTCAGGCAGAGTTGGAGGAGCAGTTGGCTGTCTTTGAAAAGGAAGGCAAACTGCTAGAAGCCCAGCGTTTGAAACAGCGCACAGAGTATGATATTGAAATGCTGCGTGAGATGGGGTATACAAATGGGGTTGAGAACTACTCACGCCACATGGATGGTCGTAGTGAAGGAGAGCCTCCTTATACGCTTCTTGACTTCTTCCCAGATGATTTCTTGATTATGATTGATGAAAGTCACATGACTATGGGGCAAATCAAAGGTATGTACAATGGAGACCGTTCGCGTAAGGAAATGCTGGTTAATTATGGTTTCCGTTTACCGTCAGCCTTGGACAATCGTCCTCTCCGTCGTGAGGAGTTTGAGAGTCACGTTCATCAGATTGTATATGTTTCAGCGACACCAGGTGACTATGAAAATGAACAGACGGAGACAGTGATTGAGCAAATCATTCGTCCAACAGGGCTTCTAGACCCAGAAGTGGAAGTTCGTCCGACTATGGGACAGATTGATGACCTCCTAGGTGAAATCAATGCCCGTGTTGAAAAGAATGAACGGACCTTTATCACCACTTTGACTAAGAAAATGGCTGAAGACTTAACCGACTACTTCAAAGAAATGGGCATCAAGGTCAAGTACATGCACTCGGATATCAAGACTTTGGAGCGGACGGAGATTATCCGTGACCTACGCTTGGGTGTTTTTGATGTCTTGGTCGGAATCAACCTGCTCCGTGAAGGGATTGATGTTCCTGAAGTAAGTTTAGTAGCCATTCTCGATGCCGACAAGGAAGGATTCCTACGTAACGAACGTGGCTTAATCCAGACCATTGGACGTGCCGCCCGTAACAGTGAAGGTCATGTCATCATGTATGCTGATACCATGACCCAGTCTATGCAACGTGCTATCGATGAAACGGCCCGCCGTCGGAAAATCCAGATGGCTTATAATGAAGAGCATGATATCGTCCCACAAACCATTAAGAAAGAAATCCGTGATCTTATTGCCGTGACCAAGGCAGTTTCTAAGGAAGAGGACAAGGAAGTCGATATCAATAGTCTCAACAAACAAGAGCGCAAGGAACTCGTTAAAAAACTCGAAAAACAAATGCAAGAAGCCGTCGAAGTGCTTGACTTTGAACTGGCAGCTCAGATACGCGATATGATGTTGGAAGTGAAGGCGTTAAACTGAAAAAATTATAAAGAAATAGAAATATATAGAAAGACATAATATGACAGCAAAAAAAACTAAACACATAGGCATTGAATGTTGTAGAATTCTAGCTATGTTGATGATTTGCAACTTACATGTTTTGGGTATGGGAGGAATTTTGGAGAAAGTTGATAGTCAAAAAGATCTTTACTATATTTTTGCCAATTTTTTAGAAGGTTTCTCATATTCAGCTGTAAATATTTATATTTTAATCAGTGGGTATGTCGGTCTTTATTCACAATTTAGTTATAAAAAAATGTTTAGTTTTTGGATACAGATTATTTTCTATACTATTTCAATTACTTTTGTATTTGCTATTTTTTCAAAATCATCTGTTAACTTAAGTGATTGGTTTTCAGCTTTAACTCCAATAAGTCATGGACAGTATTGGTATATGAGTTGCTATTTTGGTTTAGTCTTAATAGCACCATTTTTGAATCAAGCAGTGTTGACATTGAAAAAAGAACAATTGTTTCCAATTGTTAGTGGAGCATTTATATACTTTTCTGTCATACCTACAGTATTTAAACAAGATATTCTGGGCTTGTGGGGTGGATATAGTGTATTATGGATGATTCTTTTGTACACTATAGGAGCAATAATTAGAAAATCAAATTACGAAAGTCGTTTTCAAATACGTTATGTTATTGGATTTATTTTATTTCTAACTAGTTTAACTTTTATATTGTGCTGGCTTGGTTTTGAACAGTGGAGAAGTTATATTTCTCCTACGGTCACACTGCAAGGAATAGCAATATTTTTACTCTTCTTGAATATTAAAGATATTCCCTTAACTTTTAAGAGACTAGTTCTTTTAATATCTCCACTAACTTTGGGGGTTTATCTGTTTCATGTACATCCTCTTATTTTTAGAAGAATTATACCAAACATTTATACTTTAGTTGGAGAACAAGAATTTTTTATGTTTGTTATTATGATTCTAGTTATGACACTGGCCCTGTTCTTTTCTGGCGCTATGATTGAGTATTTTAGAAATAAATTAATGGCGTATATTCTTACTTTAATAAAGAGTGTTAAAAATCTTAAACAGACTTAAAACTTTTTTGTCTTATTAAAATAGGAGCAAGAGGCATTAAAATATACACTTCACTGAGAACTTAAGGTTTACTGAACTTATCCTTGATCTAATCGCCGTAACTAAGGAAGTTGCTAAGGAAGAGGACAAGGAAGTCGATATCAATAGCCTCAACAAACAAGAGCGCAAGGAACTCGTCAAGAAACTGGAAAAACAAATGCAAGAAGCCGTCGAAGTGCTTGATTTTGAACTGGCAACTCAGATTTGAGATATGATGTTGGAAGTCAAGGCGTTGGGTTAGAATTTTAGAAGGAGATAAAATGAAAGAGTTAAATTATTTTACAGGTGAATTTAGTGAATCTGAATTAAAGAATCATTTTGACTCGTTGGACGAAAATAAACTGAAATACGAACTTAAAAACTTTACTAATCAATATTTAGAGTTATCCGAAGAAGAACAATTGAAATATGCTGGAAGTGTCTTGTCTGTTTGTATGAATTTAATAGAAAAAATAGGTAAGACCACAGCAAAAAATATATTAGTTACACTAAATAAAATATTATTAAATAATGTCCAGTTATTTGATTGGTTTGAAAATTTTGAATATTTTATTGTTTTGTATAGATATTTATTTTTTACGAAGGAATATGAAGAATATTCGATATTGTTTGAAGATGGAAGTTATTTTCTAAAAATTCTTGAATTAGTGTTAGATGATGGTTTTGAGGAAGCTAAATTACTCGCTCCTAGCATGCTTACAGTTTTTTATAAATTATTTGAACAAAATAGTTTACCAGAAGAAAGAAGAATCTATTTTAAGAGGAAATATGAATCATTGATCAGATTTATATTTGAATATAATGGTTTTGAAGCTGCTATATATGCGTATTTCCGATTAGATGAGCTTGTTTCACTTTTTCAATTTGAGCACTTAGAGATAATAAATAACTATTATATCAATAACCCTCAATCTGATTATGTTGGGAAATATTTGGATTTTGTGTTAAGACACTTTGATGACATAATTACAAATTCGATTGATGTTGTTCGAAAGATAGCAGAAGAAAATGATTCGGATATCATCCGAAACCAAGCTATTAAGTTAATTGAGAAGTATGATAATGATTATTTAAATGAGAAAAGTGATCCAGAATCTATCTCGTCATTAGACGCTGATCAGCTTTTAGAACAAGCGGACAAGATTATATACTATATACGTTCTAAATTGACTGTTGATGCTACAGAGTTAAAAGAAATTGGTTCCTTTGGACATTATACTAAGATTGATACCTTAACAAATTTTCTCATAAAAGCTGACTGGAAAAATGAAAATAATTCTGAAACTCAACCTCCATTTTTACGACTTACTAATCTAAAACAGTTAAATGACCCGATGGAAGGAAAAGTAATATATGATTATTTGGGTATAGATAATACGTTTTTCAAACAATATCAAACTTCCAATGTTTTTATATCTTCTCTAACCACGGTATCTGATAGTTTACCTATGTGGAAGGAGTATGCTGATTCCTCTCAAGGTGCATTTCTTGAATATGATAATACTTATCTTGAAGGCATTGTTGCACATAAATACATTGAGTTTGTTAAAATTCATTATTTAGATTTGAACTCATATAAGAAAGAAGAATCGGATGTCGATAAATCTCTTTCTAAGTTAAAACAAATTTTTGAAAAATTACAAGAGCTTAAAGCTGAAAAAGAATTAATAGGTTTTGCTGAGAAATTAAAGAAGATTTCTTACCTTTTCAAAGTTAAAGACTATGAGTATGAAATGGAGTATCGTATTTTAATTAATTTAGATGATACAGCTATACAAAATATTATTAAAAGAGATGTTAATGATTCATCAAATGAGAAATACTTTAAGAAGGAAGAAATTGGATTAGAAAATTTTGATAAAGTTAACTATAATGATTTTAGGCAGTATATCGTATTAAGCCCGAAAGATAATGGTAGATACGATTTATTCGTATATATCAATTTACTTCCTTTGAAATACTCAAAAGTTATTCTAGGTCCAAAGGTTACGGATACAGACTATATTGCTCCTTATCTCAAACTTGCCAATCCTGATATAGAGATAGAAAGTTCAAAAATCCCTTATCGTTAAGCTGAGGGTGACATAAAGCAGAAGGTGGTTTGAGAGAATTTAGTGAGATTAAAATAGATAATGCAAACTTAATTGGAAAGTTTTAAATCTTAAAGTTTGGCTTTGAGCTTAGCTCACCTATTCTTAAAAATGGATTTATTTTCAGCTTGCACAATCAACAAACGATTACGTTTTAGCATATATTCTTAAATAGAGAGAAGTTATTATGAAATTGAAAGAGAAGAATTATAAGAAGTCATCAGGGTTAGATTCTGTTCGTTTTTGGTTACAAGGACATCGATTTATCAAATTTATTCTTGATATTATCTTTTATATCATCTTGTTCCTAGTTATAGAATTTACAACATCACAGAACAAAAGCATTCCAGCTGATTTTCGGTACAGAGAGCTTTTATTTCCCTTGCAATTGAATCTTTTTATCTTGGGAAACAGGCTCTATGCTCTCTTTTTGTCAGTGAAAACTAAAAAAGAAAGGACCCTTAAAAGATTTTGTGAACCCTTTATTTATATCAATATCCTTAGCTTTATTTTTCAACTGATTGGTGTGAGAAAAAGAGGAAGAGTTGTTCTGTCACCTTTGTTTTCACTGGAGTCATCCTATATCTGGTTTCCTATTGTTGTCTACCTTCTAGTCTTGATGTTAACTCTGGCAATCTTCTTTCTCTCTAAAGGTTCAAAAAAAGGAGTAGATGAAAATGAAGATGAGTAGGCAAATGAAGTACAAGACAAAAGAAAAGTCTTCTTGGACTAATAGGATTTTTCTTTGGATGGAAAGGCACAGAAGGATTGCTCAACTTTTAGATACGAGTGTATTATTTGGATCTATGTTTGTATCATTTCTTGCCGCCTCTTACATTAGTTATCTATTACCGAACATGAACTATCTTTCCCCCTTAAGCTTCAATCTTATCCTTCTGATCTTATCAACCTATTTCCTTGTCTTTCGTTTTAGTAGTGATAAACTTCAGAAATGGCGTTACTTTTCATGGGGATTTATTGGGTTCAATGGTCTTCTTTTTCCCTTTCATCTCTTGGTAGGTCTGAATTGGCTAGGACGTCGTAAGTCAACGAATTTCCCTCCCATAATTTCTATGGATCCAGCATATGTCTGGGTCCCTATTGTAAGTTATCTCTTTTTCTTTTTCTTGGGGCTGGGCATTCTGCTTTTGATTATACGGATAGAAAAGAGAAGAAGGAGGCGTAAATGGAACGAAAGATTAAGAGAAAAAAGAAGGTCAAACAACAGGACAGAAAAATGAGAAAAATCCAGAAAAAGTATTCTTTGATAGCTCACGTCCAATTGTGGCTGGAAAGACATTCAAAGATTGCTTCTTTTATGGATGGTGGTATAATATTATTATCTATTTTTGGTATCATGTATGTGTTGTTCGGGACGTCACTTATCCCGAAACCATATCAAGAAATGTCCTATGTCTTGCCAATTATTATGAATTTTGTCTTTTTGGTGCACACACTCTATCAAGGTATTTTTAGAGATGGTTTTATCAATAAGGCTTCAGTACAAGGATTTTTAAAAGCTTTTCTATACATAAATGGACCTATTTTTCTCCTCCACTTACTTGTTGGGGTGAAAGGGAGAAATGTTAAAAAAATTCCTTCCTTATTATCTGTTGATTATCGCTACATCTGGCTTCCAATTGCTACCTATCTAATCTTTTTCATCATTCCAGCGATATTGATGGTGATTTTGAAATATAATGATAAAAAGAGGAAAAATTATGACAAAAGAAAATCTAACTAAGTTAATTTCGTTTAAGACACTTTATTTGGCTTTGCTAGCTTTTGTGGTTCTTCATTTGTTGTTGTTGGTTTTTGGCCTATCTTTTACGCCGATTTTGTGGAATAGTTGGTTTTTCATTCTTTGTTTGACCTTCCTAATCCATTCTTGGAGAATCTTTTATAGAACAAGAGATGCTAAATGGTATCACCTTATTTTTCAAGTATTTAGTGGATTGGTGACATTTTACCTTTGGTTTGCAGCATTCTTTGTTTTATCAGTTATCTCGGATCCAGCCGTCCCTATCAATATAGACTATCGCATAGAAGATAAGGAAATCATCATTGCTAGAGGTTTTTTGGCCCGTACTACTTATGACCATCATGAATTGATCAATCCCTTTATCATGAAGTCAGAAGTAAAATATCGAGATGAATAATAACAAATAGAAAGTGAGTGAATCCATGTCACGTTCCCAAGCAACTATTTTAACCAACATCTGTCTGATTGAAGACCTCGAAACCCAGCGCGTGGTGATGCAGTATCGTTCACCCGAAAACAATCGCTGGTCTGGCTATGCCTTTCCAGGAGGACATGTTGAGAATGGCGAGGCCTTTGCCGAGTCTGTCATTCGTGAGATTTATGAAGAAACAGGTCTAACCATTCAGAATCCACAACTAGTCGGTATTAAAAACTGGCCCTTAGATGCAGGTGGGCGCTACATCGTCGTTTGCTATAAAGCGACAGAGTTTACTGGAAATCTCCAATCTTCAGAAGAAGGAGAAGTATGTTGGGTGCAAAAAGACCAGATTCCAAATTTGGAACTGGCCTATGATATGTTGCCTTTGATGGAAATGATGGAAGCACCTGACAAGTCTGAGTTCTTCTATCGCCACCGCACAGAGGACGGCTGGGAGAAAGAAATTTTCTAGTCTTTTACCAAATAACCTAACTGATCCAAGGCCTCCTCGATATAGTGGAGGTCTTGTTGCGTTTCGGCTTCAACAAGGTGGTAATGGATGCCGTCTGTCAATTCAGAAAGGGGTCTAAAGTCTGAATTCTCGACTTGTTCGAGAAAATGCTGGACATCTCGGCGACAAGTGAGTTTGAGTAGGGTTTCAATTTCTCCATAAACGGGATGATCGATTAAGATATTTTGAACGCGTCCGCCATTGTCTACAATAGCTAGTAGTTCCTGACCGATTTCTTCCAGTTCATGTTTCACTTTAAAGAGTTTGTGCACGTAGGGGCTGGCATCATTTTCTTTGTAGATATAGCCACGATTGGTGGATAGGATAGGAGCTCCATCTGCTCGGAGAATAGCGATGTCCTGTACAATGACCTGACGCGTAACATGAAAGTGTTCAGCCAAGGTTTGACCATTGAGAGCTTTTGGCGCTTCTTTTAATAGTTTGAGAAGAGCTTGTTTGCGATCCTTTGTCATAGTTTTTCCTTTTAGCGACGTTTTCGAAGCACTTTATAGACAGCTAGTGCTAATGTATAGTCTACCATACTATGGACGATTGTGCCAAAACCAACTAGGACAAAGAGAACATAAAACATATTTTCAACATTTGTCCCTGAAGTAGCATAAAAGATGATACAAGCTATTACTTCAGCGATAGCATGAACAACACCCAAAACAAAGTTAAAAATCCAAGATGCCTTTGGTTTATCCAAGGTTTCAGGGAATTTTTTTAAGTACAAAGCCCCCAAAGTACCAAAAACAATGTGAGAGAAGGCACGGAGTACAATAACAGGCGGATAGCCTGCCATCAGAAAACCAAGACTAGAAGCAATAATCACAAAAGCAGCCATCAAAGGCGAAAGAAACATGGCGATAAAGATGGGGATATGACTTCCCAAGGTGTAAGAAGCCGGTGGGATAACGATTTTAAAAGGCATAATGATTGGAATCAAAATCGCTATTGCAGTGAGTAGGGCAGTCATAGTCATAAACTGCGTTTTTTTCCGTATATCCATAAGAACCTCCATTTATCTGTATATACACAAGTATAGTACAATAAATCACCAATCAAGTCAAGAAGCATTATTGATTTTTCAGGAAAATTTGGTTAAAATGTGGTAAAGAATAATAGGAAACGAGGAGAAAATGTGATGATACTTTTTGTTTACCTAATAGTGGTAACCGTGATGATGTCAAAACAGAAAAGTGAAGGGAAAGTAGTCTCAGGTTGGACTCGTTTCCTAGTTTATAGTTTATTAGTCCTTTCGCTACTCTCTCTATTAGCAAGTAGCTTGGCTGTTTCACTTTTTAGCCTTCCTTTATTAGGTTTTCTTTTGATGGCAGCAATACTCGAAATTGCTTATTTCGTCAGATTGGTGATTGCATTTGGTTTGGTTTTTACTATCTCTAACCCTATACTTGGATAGCCAGAAAAGCCAGCAACCTACCCCTCTTTCGTATCATCTCCTGCGCTTTGGCTTTCACATTCTATTGATATTTCTTATGTTTTAAATGCTAAACTCCACCTTCAGGACGAAAGTGGAGTTGATTTTTTATTTCTTAAGGGTTTCGAGACGGGGAACAATTGCTACTGTTAGAACGGCAGAGATGACAAGCTCGGCAATTGAGTTTGTAGAAATAACGGTTGCTAGGAGTTTTTGGATATTGCCGTCGAAGACATTTCCAAAAAGGAAGAAGATTCCCCCAAGGACAAAGACGGTGTTGGTAAGGGAACCGAGAGCACCAGCAAAGATGAGACCCGTTCTATTTTTTAATAATTTATAAACCAAGTAAGGTGTCAGCCCAATCAAAACGCGAGGGACAATAGCGATAATCGCAGAGTAAATGTTTCCGTTCGGTACGAATGGTGAGAAGAGGTAGCTGGTTGGAAGGATGGTAATCGTATTTACCGTTAAGCTCAATAGTCCCATAAGAAAACCAAGTGTAACCCCAACCCGAGGGCCATAGATGATACTAGCAATAATGACTGGAATATGAACGATAGTTGGTTTAATCGGGAATGGGAAAAGGTTAAATAGGAGAGAACTCAAAAAGTGGATAACGAGCATAACTGCAAAAAAGATAGCAATCGGTGCAATGTTAGAGCGTTTGTTCATCGAGGGTTTCCTTTATTCTTTCTAAAATAGTATTCAGGTCAGCTAGGGCGCCTTTGCCGTGATCGCCACAGGCTAGTAGAGATTCTTTTGGAGAGATGATCTGATAACCATAGGTCTCTAATGTTTTTAGATTAGCCTGACTTGCCGGATGGTCATACATCTTTGTATTCATGGCTGGTGCGACTAACTTTTTGACGTGGTCTGGCAAGGCAAGCGCTGTACTTGTCACCATGTTGTCCGCAAATCCATGGGCTAACTTTGCGATGGTATTAGCAGTAGCAGGAACAACAATAAAAAGGTCGGTCCTTTTGCCTAGTTCGATATGATTGACTTGATCAGGATAAGGTTCCTTCATGACATCAAGGTGGACAGGATTTTGAGAGAGGACCTGTAGTGTCAACGGTTGGATAAACTCTCTCGCTGCCTCAGTCATTAAGACAGTGACATGATGGCCTTGTTTTTTCAAGGAACTGACTAGATCAGCTGCTTTATAGGAGGCAATGGAACCTGTCACTGCGATGAGAATGTTTGCCATGGCTTTCCTTTCTAAAAATCGTATGCTTGAATTTTTTCAAGAAGGAGATTTGCGATTTCCTCTTTGGTTTGAACGGTTTGGAGTTGTTCTCTCTCAACAAAGATTGCATGATGCTGATTTGCTGAAATTTGAGTCAGGTCATTTGCAATGATTAAGTCTGCTTGGTTCTTGATAAGACTCTTTCGTGCGATCTCAATGAGATATTCTTCAGAGACATCAACCAGCAATTTAAACCCAATCAGATGAATGGCAGGATTCCATTCTTTGACCAGAGAGATGATTTTGGGTGTTTTTTTCAGGAATAAGACCTGAACTTCATCAGTTGAAGAAATCTTAGCTTGATGATTCTGCTTGTTTAAAAATTCTTCTAAATTAGAGCTAGCCTGAACTTCCTCAAGTCCCGTCATATAAACAGGAGTGTAGTCAGACACAGCCATTGAGTGGATTAAGACCTGATATTCCTTGACAAGTTCTTGCATCACAACTAGAAGGTCGTTGGTATTATCAATTTCTCGAATGCTTAGGTTGGGATGAGCTTCTGGCTTCAGAGCTCGTTTTGTCGTTATCAAACAAACTTCATGCCCTGCAGCAAGCAAGGTTTCTGTGATGATTTTTCCCAAGCGACCAGTTGAATGGTTAGTAATAGAGCGGACACTATCAATAGCTTCACTGGTACCGCCCGATGTGACTAAAATTTTCATAGGACTATTGTACACAAAAATAAACAGTAAGTAAAATGAAAGCGATAAAATTTTGCTAAAACAAAGCTACACTATAGTTTATAACTATAAAGCCATATAAAATTTTTCAAAGGGCCCTAAAAATCTTGAAATACAAGATATTTACGAACGTTTAGAGAGTTTATGGATGTTAAAAATCTTGTTTTGTGTTATAATGAATTATCACATTAGAGGCTAGAGGAGTTTTGAATGAAAACAGATATTGAAATCGCACAGAGTATTGAGTTGAAACCAATCGTTGATGTTGTTGAGAAATTGGGTATTTCTTACGATGATTTGGAATTATATGGAAAGTACAAAGCTAAGCTCAGCTTTGATAAAATTCGTGCAGTTGAGAGCAATCCAGTTGGAAAATTAATCTTGGTTACTGCCATTAACCCGACACCAGCAGGTGAAGGAAAATCAACCATTACCATTGGTCTTGCGGATGCCTTGAACAAGATTGGTAAGAAAACCATGATTGCTATTCGCGAACCGTCTCTT
Organism: Streptococcus oralis; assembly: GCF_003943825.1. Taxonomy (GTDB): domain Bacteria; phylum Bacillota; class Bacilli; order Lactobacillales; family Streptococcaceae; genus Streptococcus; species Streptococcus oralis_CD. Next base: position 239,336 of record NZ_RJNJ01000002.1, on the reverse strand, counting down.
GGCCCAGTAATGGGGATTAAGGGTGGTGCAGCCGGTGGTGGTTATGCCCAAGTGTTGCCAATGGAGGACATCAACCTTCACTTTACCGGGGATATGCATGCCATTACAACTGCTAACAATGCTCTTTCTGCCTTGATTGACAACCACTTACACCAAGGAAATGAGCTGGGAATCGACCAACGTCGTATTCTTTGGAAACGTGTTGTGGACTTGAATGACCGCGCCCTTCGCCATGTTACCGTTGGACTTGGTGGCCCTCTAAATGGTATTCCACGCGAGGATGGTTTCGATATTACCGTTGCTTCCGAAATCATGGCCATTCTTTGCTTGGCAACGGACATCGAGGACTTGAAACGTCGTTTGGCCAATATCGTTATTGGCTATCGCTATGACCGTACACCAGTTACTGTTGGTGATTTACAGGTTGAGGGAGCTTTAGCATTGATTCTGAAAGATGCTATCAAACCGAACTTGGTTCAGACAATTTACGGTACACCTGCCTTTGTACATGGTGGTCCATTTGCTAATATCGCTCATGGATGTAACTCTGTTTTGGCAACAAGCACAGCCCTTCGCTTGGCTGATTATACCGTTACTGAAGCTGGTTTTGGTGCAGACCTTGGCGCTGAGAAATTCCTTGACATTAAGACACCAAACTTGCCAACATCTCCAGATGCAGTTGTCATCGTCGCAACCCTCCGTGCCCTTAAGATGAATGGTGGTGTAGCTAAGGACGCTTTGACAGAGGAAAATGTGGAAGCAGTTCGTGCAGGTTTTGCTAACTTGAAACGCCACGTTGAGAACATCCGTAAGTTTGGTATTCCAGCAGTTGTTGCGATTAATGAATTTGTCTCTGATACAGAAGCTGAAATCGCAGCTTTGAAGGAACTCTGTGCCTCTATCGATGTGCCAGTTGAGTTGGCTAGTGTCTGGGCTGATGGCGCAGAAGGTGGTGTAGCACTTGCCGAAACGCTTGTCAAGACTATCTCTGAAAATCCAGCCAACTACACTCGTCTTTATGACAATGCCCTTTCTGTCCAAGAAAAGATTGAAAAGATTGTTACAGAGATCTATCGTGGTAGCAAAGTGAACTTTGAGAAGAAAGCTCAAACGCAAATTGCCCAAATCGTTCAGAATGGATGGGACAAATTGCCAATCTGTATGGCGAAAACTCAGTACAGTTTCTCTGACAATCCAAATGCACTTGGAGCACCAGAAAACTTTGAAATTACAATCCGTGAATTGGTACCAAAATTGGGTGCAGGCTTCATCGTTGCCCTAACTGGTGATGTCATGACCATGCCAGGTCTTCCAAAACGTCCAGCCGCTCTTAATATGGATGTTGAAAGCGACGGAACAGTTTTAGGCTTGTTCTAATGATATAGATTATTTTAAATGAGTTTGGAAAATCTTTCCAAGCTCATTTTCTTGTCTAGATATGAGGCGTTGTCGTCAGCTGATAATAGAGTTACTTTCTAGACGCAACCAATCTAGGTAAAGATATTTTCTCTAATTTCTGATATAATGGAAACATTGACTTCAAGAGTAAGGAAGAGAAAATGAACGCATTATTGAATGGAATGAATGACCGTCAGGCTGAGGCGGTGCAAACGACAGAAGGCCCCTTGTTAATCATGGCGGGGGCTGGTTCTGGGAAGACCCGAGTTTTGACCCACCGTATTGCTTATTTGATTGATGAAAAGATGGTCAATCCTTGGAATATCTTGGCTATTACGTTTACCAATAAGGCAGCGCGTGAGATGAAGGAGCGTGCTTATAGCCTTAATCCAGCAACCCAGGATTGTCTAATTGCGACCTTTCACTCCATGTGTGTTCGTATCCTGCGTCGCGATGCGGATCATATTGGCTACAATCGGAACTTCACCATTGTAGATCCAGGAGAACAGCGAACTCTTATGAAGCGCATTCTCAAGCAGTTGAACTTGGATCCTAAAAAATGGAATGAACGGACCATTTTGGGGACTATTTCCAATGCTAAGAACGACCTAATTGATGATGTGGCTTATGCTGCTCAAGCTGGTGATATGTATACGCAAATCGTAGCTCAGTGTTACACAGCCTATCAAAAAGAGCTTCGTCAGTCAGAGTCGGTTGACTTTGATGATTTGATTATGTTGACTTTGCGTCTCTTTGATCAGAATCCTGATGTTTTGACCTACTACCAGCAGAAGTTCCAGTACATTCATGTTGATGAGTACCAAGATACCAACCATGCCCAGTATCAATTGGTCAAACTCTTGGCTTCACGCTTTAAAAACATCTGCGTGGTCGGTGATGCAGACCAATCTATCTATGGTTGGCGTGGGGCTGATATGCAGAATATCTTGGATTTCGAGAAAGATTATCCTAACGCCAAGGTCGTTTTGCTAGAAGAAAATTATCGTTCAACAAAAACCATTCTCCAAGCAGCCAATGACGTCATCAAAAACAATCAAAATCGCCGCCCCAAGAATCTCTGGACCCAGAATGCTGATGGTGAGCAGATTATTTACTATCGTGCAAATGACGAACAGGATGAGGCTGTTTTTGTAGCCAAAACCATTGATGAACTTGGTCGTAGTCAAAACTTTCTCCACAAGGATTTTGCAGTTCTTTATCGGACTAACGCCCAGTCTCGTACTATTGAGGAAGCCCTGCTTAAGTCCAATATTCCTTATACTATGGTCGGCGGGACCAAGTTCTACAGCCGTAAGGAAATCCGTGACATTATCGCTTATCTTAACCTCATTGCCAATCTGAGTGACAATATCAGTTTTGAGCGTATTATCAACGAGCCTAAGCGCGGAATTGGTCCAGGAACGGTTGAGAAAATCCGGGATTTTGCTAACCTGCAAGAGATGTCTATGCTGGATGCTTCAGCCAATATCATGTTATCAGGAATCAAGGGTAAGGCAGCCCAGTCTATCTGGGATTTTGCCAATATGATTCTGGATTTGCGGGAGCAACTGAATCAATTGACCATCACCGAGCTGGTGGAGGCTGTTCTAGAAAAAACAGGTTATATCGATATTCTTAATGCTCAGGCAACCTTAGAAAGCAAGGCGCGAGTTGAAAATATCGAAGAGTTCCTATCTGTTACCAAGAATTTTGACGACAATCCTGATAGTCAAGAAGAGGAAACTGGTTTGGACAAACTCAGTCGATTCTTGAATGACTTGGCTTTGATTGCAGACACGGATTCAGGCAGTCAGGAGACATCAGAAGTGACATTGATGACCCTCCATGCAGCTAAAGGACTAGAGTTTCCGGTTGTCTTTATCATCGGGATGGAGGAAAATGTCTTTCCCCTCAACCGCGCCTCTGAAGATCCGGATGAGCTGGAAGAGGAACGCCGTTTGGCCTATGTAGGTATCACGCGCGCGGAGAAAATCCTCTATCTGACCAATGCCAACTCACGCTTGCTTTTCGGTCGTACTAGCTACAATCGTCCAACTCGTTTTATCAATGAAATTAGTTCGGACTTGCTCGAGTATCAAGGTTTGGCTCGACCAGCTAATACCAGTTTCAAGGCTTCTTATAGCAGTGGTGGGATTGCTTTCGGTCAAGGAATGAGTTTGGCTCAGGCGCTTCAAGAACGAAAACGCAAGGCTGCACCAAGCTCTATCCAGTCAAGTGGTCTCCCATTTGGACAGTTAGCAGCCGAAAATAAAAAAGATTCGACTGATACAAGTTGGTCTATTGGAGATATAGCACTTCACAAGAAATGGGGAGAGGGAACGGTCCTTGAAGTTTCAGGTAGCGGTGATACTCAGGAACTAAAAATCAATTTCCCAGAAGTGGGGCTGAAAAAACTCTTAGCCAGTGTTGCCCCAATTGAGAAAAAAATCTAATTTTCCATCCTTCTCACGAATAATAAAGTGAGGAGGATTTTTATGTACAGTATTTCATTCCAAGAAGATTCACTCTTGCCTAGAGAAAGACTAGTTAAAGAAGGAGTAGAGGCTCTGAGTAATCAAGAATTACTAGCTATTCTGCTCAGAACCGGAACACGTCAGGCTAATGTCTTTGAAATTGCTCAGAAAGTCTTGGATAGTCTTAAGAGTCTAACTGATTTAAAGAAAATGACTCTGCAGGAATTGCAGAGTCTGTCTGGTATTGGACGGATTAAGGCCATTGAACTACAAGCAGTGATTGAACTGGGGCATCGTATTCATAAACATGAAACCCTTGAGATGGAAAGTATTCTCAGCAGTCAAAAGCTAGCCAAGAAAATGCAACAGGAACTTGGCGACAAAAAACAAGAGCATCTAGTGGCGCTCTATCTCAATACTCAAAATCAAATCATTCATCAACAGACCATTTTTATCGGATCTGCGACACGCAGCATCGCTGAACCAAGGGAAATCCTTCACTATGCCCTCAAGCATATGGCAACCTCTGTGATTCTCGTTCACAATCATCCATCTGGTGCAGTATCTCCTAGTCGAAATGATGACCATGTCACTAAGCTAGTCAAGGAAGCCTGCGAACTGATGGGGATCGTTTTCTTGGACCACCTGATTGTCTCGCACTCGGATTACTTTAGTTACCGTGAAAAGACGGATCTGATTTAAGATTACACATGATCTTACTCAATCACTTCTAAAACATAGGAATCTACTTCTGTCAAACTGATAACAGGAAGAGGTTTTATCGTGGGTACAAGTAAATTTTCTTGAACGATAAAGTCGACAATTGCATTGAAATCTTCGATTTTATAATATCTTTTTTTATGAATGAGAATATCTCTGTAAAAGTAAAGACTTGAATGAAATTTACTTTTTAGTTTAGCATCTGCCTTTCTACAAAATAGTTTTGCCTTTTTAGACATTTCTTTCAGCTGTTTTTCTTTTTCTTTTTGAGATAGTTTATCGAAATTCTCTTTATTCTTAGAAAAAGATTGGTAACTTTCCGCTGTTAAAAGTCTATAGAGATTAGAAAGATGAAAGCAAACCGTTATTTCTTTTTCATTGTTTGATAAGAAAAGATTAGCTTCCTTTTCCTTATAAGATATGAAAACATTAGCTTCTATATCTCTCAAAATCTCATGAGTAGAAGGTATTTTAATTTCATTCATGATTTAATAACCTATTTATAAGTCCTAGAGTTCGTTAACAACATAGTCAAACAATGTTTTATCTTTGGGGCGGTTTTCAAAGAGAAATTCAGGATGCCATTGAACACCAAGATAAGGGAAACCGTCCGTAGTTGTCACAGCCTCAATGATTCCATCTTTAGGATCATGTGCTACAACCTTAAGATTTGAAGCTAGATCTTTAATGCTCTGGTGGTGGAAGGAGTTGATATGAGAGATTTCTCCATAGATCTCTCGGAGAATGGTATCAGGTTCCGTTACGAGGCGTTGGGTCGTGTATTCGGCTGAACAGTCCTGCCAATGATCCTCGATATCTTGGTGTAGCGTGCCTCCCATGGCGACATTGAAAAGTTGAGTACCTCGACAAACAGAGAAAATTGGCTTCTTTTGTTTAATCGCTTCTTTGATAAGTGCTAGTTCAAAAATATCTCTTTGAAGGTGGTAGTCATCACTATCAATAGCCTTTGGTTCACCATAGTATTTTGGATCAACATTTTGCCCACCCGTTAGGATGAGCTTATCAATGATACTGATGTAATGGGTAGCCATTTCTTGATCACCAATCGGTAGGATGATTGGAATTCCGCCAGCGTCTTTGACTCCTTCAACAAAGCCCTTTGCTGCATAGCTCATCATGATGTCATCATCTGGATGAGCTTTTTCATTTCCTGTAATCCCAATAACTGGTTTTTCCATAAATGCTTTCGCTTTCTAATCCTCTTTACGCATAAAATAGAGGAGAGTTTGGAGTTCGCTTGTTAAATCGACATACTGAACGACCACATCTTTTGGGAGGTGAAGGTGGACAGGGGAAAAGCTGAGAATACCTTTTATACCTGCATCAACCAAAAGATTGGCAACTTCTTGTGATTGAACACTTGGAACTGTTAGGATAGCAGTTTTGACATCTGCTTCTTTGATTTTTTCTTTAATCTGTGAGATACCATAGATTGGAATCCCATCAGGTGTCTGGCTTCCAACTTCTGGATGGTCATCTAGGTCAAAGCCCATGATAATTTTCATCTTGTTACGCTCGTGAAAGCGGTAGTGGAGAAGAGCATGTCCCATATTTCCGATTCCAACCAGCATAACATTTGTAATTGAGTTATCATTTAGGAGATCAGCAAAAAAATTCATCAATTTTTTGACATCGTAACCAAAACCACGACGACCTAGCTCACCAAAATAGGAAAAATCCCGACGAACGGTCGCAGAATCGATACCGATAGCCTCTGCAATTTGCTTGGAGTTGGCACGTTCGATTTTTTCTGCATGAAATCTCTTAAAAATTCGATAGTAAAGAGAGAGTCTTTTTGCTGTTGCTTTTGGAATAGCTGACTGTTTATCTTTCACAAAATCACAACCTTTCTATTCTTCTATTTTATAGAAACATTGTGAAAAAATCAACAAAAACAAGAAAAAACTAAGAAATTTCTTAGTTTTTATCTGAAAAATGAGCTTGTGATAGAAAACGGTAGAGATCGCCAACCAATCCTTGATAAATCACCTTATTATTCAGCGTTAAGGAGCTGATTAGGAGAGTATCAGGTAGGGTCACACAGCCTGATAGAGATAACATAAGCTCTTCGTAATCCTTATATTCAAGTGTACGTTCTACGTGATAGTTATCTTGATAGGTAAGTCGATACATAGTCAATTATCTTTCTTCTTTAGTGAAAATACCGCGTTCTACTAAACTGTCCATGAGGAAGTAGAATTTCTCCTGATGAATGTGGTGGTCTTCTGATTTAAAGATATTAACCAAACGAAGGCCAGACTTGTCAGTGATGTTGAGTTTAGCACCTGTAAGGTCTTTATTGATGATGATTTTTAGCTTGAAACCTTCACCACTGTTGGGTACTTTTTCAAGTAGACGAGTTAGTTCGTAGTTGCCTACTTTTGTTTCAAAGAAAGTATTGTCTTTCAGTGTAAACTTTTTGACAGTTGGACTAAGTGTGTAGTTGTAGCGGCAGTTTTGTAGTTTAATGGTTTTTTCGAATGCCATTAGATTAATCTCCAATAATATTTTTTAAGGTTTGTGCGAGTTGTTTCAGTTCTTCCTCAGTATTAAGAGGAGAGAGACTGATACGGACAGATTCTTTTAAACGATGTGAATCTGGTCCATAAAATGCTTCAAGCACATGACTGGTTTGCACAATACCAGCAGTACAAGCTGAACCGGTAGAAATTGAAATTCCCTCAAGGTCTAACCGTAGCAAAAGCAAATCATTTTTTTGACCAGGAAAGCCAATGTTGACAACATAAGGTAGTTGGTGGTTGCTTTCATTGAGATAGTAGTCTAAATCGGAAATCTCTTTTAGAAAAACAGATTTAAGTGCGCTTAGTTTTTGGTAATGCTCAACTTGGTCATTCAAATCCTCTTTGAGAGCAGCGACCATACCTACAATGGCAGCGAGGTTTTCTGTTCCAGCCCGTTTCTTTTGTTCTTGGTCTCCACCGTGAAGGTAGGAATCAAAGTCCGCGGAAGAAGCGTAAAGAAATCCGACTCCTTTTGGTCCATGGAATTTGTGGGCAGAAGCACTGAGGAAATCAATTCCTAATTCCTCGGGATGGATAGGAATTTTCCCGATAGCTTGAACTGCATCTACATGATAAGCAGCAGGATGCTCTTTTAAAATACGCCCAATCTCAGCGATAGGTAAGAGGCTACCTGTTTCATTATTGGCATACATGGTGGAAACAAGAATGGTATCGTCACGTAAGGCTTCTTGAATTTGCTGGGCAGTTATTTCTTGATTTACTGGTTGGATGATGGTCGCTTCAAAACCAAAATGTTGCACCAGATAATCAATAGTCTCAAGCACAGAATGGTGTTCAATAGCTGTCGTAATGATATGTTTTCCACGATTTTGATGACGGAGACAATAGCCGATAATGGCTGTATTGTTACTTTCTGTACCGCCAGACGTAAAAAAGATATGTTGAGGTTTGGTTCCTAGTAAGAGGGCTAAGTCCTGACGAGCTTCTCGCAAGAGTTTGCCAGCCTGCCGACCATGACTATGAATACTAGAAGGATTACCATGAGTTTCTTGCATGACCTTGGTCATTTCAGAAATAGCTACTGCTGACATAGGAGTCGTTGCAGCATTGTCCAAATAAATCAAAGAATCACCTTATTTCTTTTTGTTGTAAGCAAAGAGTGGGCTGACTGGTTTTCTTTCATGGATGCGGACGATAGCATCTCCGATTAATTCGCTAGCAGTAATGTAACATACATTTTCTGGAGTTCTTTCTTTGGTTGCTACTGAGTCTGTCACGAGGATTTCTTTGATGTTTGTAGCGTCAAGAAGATCTGCTGCACCTTCAACAAATAAACCGTGACTGGATACTGCATAAATCTCAGTTGCGCCTTCACGTTCAACGATTTTGGCTGCTTCAGAGAATGTACGACCAGTATTTAGGATATCGTCAATCAAGATAGCTTTCTTGCCTTCAACATCCCCAATGATATAGCCTTCGTTACGATCAGAATCATCTTGCGCGTAGTCAATGATAGCGATAGGAGCATCAAGGTATTCAGCCAAACTACGAGCACGTTTAACACCAGAGTTCTTTGGACTAACAACAACAACATCAGAACCAAGAAGTCCTTTATCACAGTAGTGCTTAGCAAATAGAGGAACAGTATAAAGATTGTCTACAGGAATATCAAAGAAACCTTGGACCTGAACAGCATGGAGGTCAAGCGTTAGAACACGGCTTACTCCAGCTTTGACAAGCATATTGGCAACTAGTTTTGCAGTGAGGGGTTCGCGAGAAGAAGCGATACGATCCTGACGCGCATAACCAAAGTAAGGGAGGACAACGTTGATACTATGAGCACTTGCACGTACACAAGCGTCAACCATGATCAACAACTCCATCAAGTGGTTGCTAACGGGATAGCTGGTTGACTGGATGATATAAACATCGTAACCACGGACACTTTCTTCAATGTTGACCTGGATTTCGCCATCAGAAAATTGACGAGAGGATAATTTCCCGAGAGGTACACCAACTGTATCCGCAATCTTTTGAGCGATTTCATGGTTAGAGTTTAGGGTGAAAAGTTTCATGTTGTTTCTATCTGACATTATAGACCGTCCTCTGTAAACTTTGCGAATCTTCTCTGAGAAAGCTTTGTTTTTCAAAGCCAGATTCTTTTATTTTTATCTTTTCTATTTTACCAAAAAAAGGAGATTATTTCAGCTTTTTTTCATGCTTTTAATAAAACGAATTAATTTTGAAGGAGCTTTCTGATAGGTTATCTGATTTTCATCTAAAAATCTCTTAAAATCAGTTTTCCCTTTTTCATGGTCGGTGACTTCAAGCTCGAGTTCATAGTCCGTCTGGTCAAAGTATCGACTTTCATCTAAGGCCATTAAGCCAATCTCGGTTTTCATTTCATAACGTAGGGTGGAAAGGCAGCCTAGAACAAACCAGTCATGGCTTTCGATGCCAATCTTAGAGAGCTTCTCTAGAACGAGACCCTGAGGTAGTTTTTGTTTTTCTAGGTACGATTCAGCTTCTGGAAGAGTTAGTTTCTGGTTGTATTCCATATTTCCTACAGTTTGAGGTACTTTTAAGGTCAATTCCGCCCAATCTGAAAAGGTGCGAATGCGCATGGCAACCTTCTTTTCACGCAATTGGAAATCTGGTGTGTCAATGTAGTAGTTTTTCTGAAGAACGGGTTGGATATGGGAAAACTGTTTTTTTAGATGCTCATAGTCCTCTTTTTTCAGAAGTGTTTTCAATTCTATTTCTAAATGTTTCATTTTTTCAACCTTTTCTATATCTTTGAAAGCGAGTTATGGTATAATGGACAATGTATTTATTGTATACGAATGTACTGAAAAAATCAAAGATTTTCGACAGAGCAATCAAACATTTTAAGGGAGAAAGTATGACCATAGAATGGGAAGAATTTTTAGATCCTTACATTCAGGCTGTTGGTGAATTGAAGATTAAACTTCGGGGAATTCGCAAACAGTATCGTAAGCAAAACAAGCATTCTCCGATTGAGTTTGTAACGGGTCGTGTAAAACCGATTGAAAGTATCAAAGAAAAGATGGCTCGTCGAGGAATTACTTATGCAACTTTAGAAAATGACTTGCAAGATATTGCTGGTTTACGTGTCATGGTCCAGTTTGTTGATGACGTCAAAGAGGTAGTTGAGATTCTACGTAAACGCCAAGATATGAGAATCGTTCAGGAACGAGATTATATCACTCATCGTAAGGCTTCGGGCTATCGTTCTTATCACGTGGTTGTCGAATATACTGTAGACACGATAAATGGGGCTAAGACCATCCTCGCCGAGATTCAAATACGGACTTTGGCTATGAACTTTTGGGCGACCATTGAGCACTCGCTCAATTATAAGTATCAGGGAGATTTTCCAGAAGAAATCAGGACAAGATTGGAAATTACAGCGAAAATAGCTCATCAGCTAGATGAAGAAATGGGTAAGATTCGTGACGATATTCAGGAAGCGCAGGCTCTCTTTGATCCATTGAGCAGAAAATTAAATGACGGTGTAGGAAATAGTGACGATACAGATGAAGAATACAGGTAAACGAGTTGACCTCATAGCAAATAGAAAGCCACAAAGTCAGAAGGTCTTGCATGAGCTGAGGGAAAAACTCAAGAAACAACATTTTATACTGAACGATACCAATCCCGACATCGTCATTTCGATTGGTGGCGATGGGATGCTTTTATCTGCCTTTCACAAGTATGAGAATCAGTTAGACAAGGTTCGATTTGTAGGTGTTCATACAGGGCATTTGGGATTTTACACAGATTATCGTGATTTTGAGCTGGATCAGTTGGTGACCAATCTTTTACTAGATACGGGTGCCAAAGTTTCTTATCCTGTCTTGAATGTTAAGGTAACGCTTGAAAATGGAGAGGTGAAAATCTTCCGTGCTTTAAATGAAGCGAGTATCCGTCGATCAGACCGCACCATGGTTGCGGATATCATCATTAACCATGTTCCGTTTGAGAGATTTCGTGGAGATGGAGTGACTGTTTCAACGCCAACGGGAAGTACTGCCTACAACAAGTCCTTGGGTGGAGCTGTCTTGCATCCGACCATTGAAGCCTTGCAGTTGACGGAGATAGCGAGTCTTAACAACCGAGTCTATCGCACTTTGGGTTCATCAATCATTATTCCCAAAAAAGATAAGATTGAACTATTACCGACACGCAATGATTACCATACGATATCAGTTGATAACAGCGTCTTTTCCTTCCGTAATATCGAACGGATTGAGTATCAAATCGACCATCACAAGATTCACTTCGTAGCGACACCAAGCCACACTAGTTTTTGGAATCGTGTCAAAGATGCCTTTATCGGCGAGGTGGATGAATGAGGTTCGAATTTCTCGCAGATGAGCACGTCAAAGTCAAAACCTTCCTCAAGAAACACGAGGTTTCCAAGGGACTTTTGGCTAAGATTAAGTTTCGAGGCGGGGCTATTCTGGTCAATGGCCAACCTCAAAATGCGACTTATCTCTTAGATATTGGAGACAGGGTAACTATTGACATTCCAGCAGAGGAAGGATTTGAGAGCCTTGAAGCTATTGATAGACCACTCGATATCTTGTATGAGGATGATCATTTTCTGGTTTTGAATAAGCCTTATGGAGTAGCTTCCATCCCCAGTGTTAATCATTCCAATACCATTGCCAATTTTATCAAGGGCTACTATGTCAAACAAGAATATGAAAACCAGCAAGTTCACATCGTGACTAGGCTTGATAGAGATACATCTGGTTTGATGCTTTTTGCCAAACACGGCTACGCTCATGCACGTTTAGACAAGCAACTGCAACGAAAGTCTATCGAGAAACGCTACTTTGCTTTGGTTAAAGGAGCTGGTGTCTTGGAGCCTGAAGGGGAGATTATTGCGCCGATTGCGCGTGATGAAGATTCTATTATCACAAGACGGGTTGCCAAAGGTGGGAAATACGCTCATACGTCATACAAAGTTGTAGCGTCTTATGAAAATATTCACCTAGTTGATATTCGCCTGCATACTGGACGAACTCATCAGATCCGAGTGCATTTTTCTCATATTGGTTTTCCTCTTTTAGGAGACGATCTCTATGGAGGCAGCCTAGACGACGGTATTCAGCGCCAAGCCTTGCATTGTCATTATTTATCTTTTTATCATCCTTTTCTAGAGCAAGATTTGCAACTAGAAAGTCCCTTACCGGATGATTTCTGCAATCTTATTACTCAGTTATCAACTAATACTCTTTAAAACTTATTTGGAGTATAATTTATTTTCTTAAAGGAGAAAACTCATGGAAGTTTTTGAAAGTCTCAAAGCCAACCTGGTTGGCAAAAATGCTCGTATCGTTCTCCCTGAAGGGGAAGAGCCACGTATTCTTCAAGCGACAAAACGCTTGGTAAAAGAAACAGAAGTGATTCCTGTTTTGCTCGGAAACCCTGAAAAAATTAAAATTTATCTCGAAATCGAAGGGATCATGGATGGTTATGAAGTGATTGATCCCCAACATTATCCTCAATTTGAAGAAATGGTTGCTGCCTTGGTAGAGCGTCGTAAGGGCAAAATGACTGAAGAAGAAGCGCGCAAAGTTTTGGCTGAAGATGTCAACTACTTTGGTGTGATGCTAGTCTACTTGGGCTTGGTTGACGGTATGGTATCTGGTGCGATTCACTCAACTGCCTCAACAGTTCGCCCAGCCCTACAAATCATCAAAACTCGTCCAAATGTAACTCGTACGTCAGGTGCCTTCCTTATGGTACGTGGTACGGAACGTTATCTATTTGGAGACTGTGCCATTAACATCAATCCAGATGCAGAAGCCTTGGCTGAAATTGCGATCAATTCAGCAATCACAGCTAAAATGTTTGGTATTGAACCTAAAATTGCTATGCTAAGTTATTCTACTAAAGGTTCAGGTTTTGGTGAAAGTGTTGATAAGGTAGTGGAAGCTACAAAAATTGCTCACGACTTGCGTCCCGACCTTGAGATTGATGGTGAGTTGCAATTTGACGCTGCCTTTGTTCCTGAAACTGCAGCTCTTAAAGCTCCAGGAAGTAATGTAGCTGGTCAAGCAAATGTCTTTGTCTTCCCAGGTATCGAAGCAGGAAATATTGGGTACAAGATGGCAGAACGTCTCGGTGGTTTTGCGGCTGTCGGACCTGTTTTGCAAGGATTGAACAAACCAGTTAACGACCTTTCTCGTGGATGTAATGCAGATGATGTCTACAAGTTGACCCTTATCACAGCAGCTCAAGCAGTTCATCAATAAGATTTAGTCCTCTTTCCCATGGGAAGAGGCTTTTTAGTACTGAGAAAAGGACAGTTAGAAGCTTCTATGTTATACTAGATATATGTTAGATTTGAAAGAATACGGTATCGTCATGTGGCCGGAGGAGAAGATTATTTCTTTTCGTGAAAAACTCCTCAACTGGTATTATGAAAACAAGCGAGATTTGCCTTGGCGTAGAAGTAAAAATCCTTATCACATCTGGGTATCTGAAATCATGCTCCAGCAGACCAGAGTGGATACAGTTATTCCATACTACGAACGATTCTTGGACTGGTTTCCAACTGTTGAAAGTCTGGCGAATGCCCCTGAAGAGCGTCTGCTGAAGGCTTGGGAGGGATTAGGCTATTATTCTCGAGTGCGCAATATGCAGACTGCAGCCCAGCAGATTATGGCTGACTTTGGTGGTCAGTTTCCAAACACCTATGAAGGAATATCATGCCTGAAAGGGATTGGCCCTTATACTGCGGGAGCTATTTCCAGTATCGCTTTTAACTTGCCCGAGCCGGCTGTAGATGGCAATGTTATGAGGGTGCTGGCGCGCTTGTTTGAGGTTAATCATGATATCGGAGTTCCCAGCAATCGAAAGATTTTCCAAGCTATGATGGAAATCTTGATTGACCCGAAACGACCAGGTGATTTTAACCAAGCTCTGATGGATTTAGGTTCTGACATAGAGGCTCCAGTTAACCCTCGACCAGAAGAAAGTCCTGTTAAGGACTTTAGCGCAGCCTATCAGAATGGGACTATGGATGTATATCCGATTAAAGAACCCAAGAAAAAGCCCCTCCCAATCTATCTCAAGGCTTTGGTTGTACGCAATGACCAAGGACAATTTTTACTAGAGAAAAATGAAAGCGAGAAACTACTAGCCGGTTTTTGGCACTTCCCATTGATTGAAGTTGATGATTTCTCAAGTGATGACGATCAGCTAGATCTCTTTTCTCAAGTCAAAGAGGAAAGCAGAGCATTTGGACCAAGCCCTCAAGAAAACTTTGAGCAGGATTATGATTTAAAAGTTAATTGGTCCCAGCAAGTATTTGACCAGGTCAAGCATGTATTTAGTCATCGGAAATGGCATATTCAAATCCTAGCTGGTCAAGTAGCGGAAACAAAACAGTTTTCAGACAGAGAAATTCGTTGGGTTTCTCCTCAAGAGTTTTCTGATTATCCACTTGCGAAGCCTCAACAAAAAATCTGGCAGGCTTACAAAACAAGTCTTGAAGATGAAGGCTTACAGTAGCCATTTGTGCCTTCTTTGCATTTTTTTGTTATAATAGATAGAGAAAAGGTGATAAAATGAAAAAAATATTAATTGTAGATGATGAGAAACCAATCTCAGATATTATTAAGTTTAATATGGCCAAGGAAGGTTATGAAGTTGTTACAGCCTTCAATGGTCGTGAGGCAATCGAGCTATTTGAAGCTGAGCAACCGGATATTATTATCCTCGACTTGATGCTACCTGAAATTGATGGTTTAGAAGTTGCTAAAGCTATTCGTAAGACTAGTAGCGTGCCGATTATCATGCTATCAGCTAAGGATAGTGAATTTGACAAGGTTATTGGTTTAGAGTTAGGTGCAGATGATTATGTTACAAAACCTTTCTCAAACCGTGAGTTGCAGGCTCGTGTTAAGGCCCTCCTTCGTCGTACAGACCTAGTTTCTGTGGATAGCCAAGAGTCTGATGAGAAGAAAACGCAGCCTTTACAAATTGGTGATTTGGAAATCGTTCCAGATGCTTACGTGGCGAAGAAATATGGTGAGGAATTAGATTTAACCCACCGTGAGTTTGAACTCTTGTATCACTTGGCATCTCATATTGGACAAGTGATTACACGTGAACACTTGCTTGAGACTGTATGGGGTTATGACTATTTTGGTGATGTTCGTACTGTGGACGTGACCATTAGACGCTTGCGTGAGAAAATAGAAGACACTCCAAGTCGTCCAGAGTACATTCTCACACGTCGTGGTGTTGGATACTATATGAGAAATAATGATTGAAGATATTAGACAAACTATTCTGACCAGCGATTTTATCTTTATCCTGATTTTACTTGGCTTTATCCTGGTCGTGACCTTGCTGTTACTGGAAAATCGTCGGGATAATATTCGTCTGAAGGAGATAAATCAAAAGGTTAAGGACTTGATTGCAGGTGATTATTCTCAAGTTTTGGACTTGCAAGGAAGTACAGAAATCACCAATATCACCAATAATCTGAACGATTTGTCAGAAGTTATTCGTTTGACCCAAGAAAATCTGGAACAAGAGAGTAAACGATTGAACAGTATTCTTTCTTACATGACAGATGGCGTTCTTGCGACCAATCGCCGTGGCCAGATTACTATGATCAACGATATGGCCAAGAAACAGCTCGGTGTGCAGAAAGAAGATGTTCTGAATAAAAGCATCCTCGAATTGCTTAAGATAGAAGATGAGTACGAGTTGCGTGATCTAATTACACAGATTCCTGAGTTGACGATTGACTCCCAGGATGTAAATGGTGAATACCTAAGCCTTCGTGTCCGTTTTGCTCTGGTTCGCCGTGAGTCAGGTTTCATCTCGGGTTTGGTTGCCGTTTTACATGATACGACCGAGCAGGAGAAGGAAGAGCGTGAGCGAAGACTCTTTGTTTCGAACGTGAGTCACGAGTTGCGAACTCCTTTGACCAGTGTTAAATCTTATCTTGAAGCCTTGGACGAGGGAGCTCTGTATGATCCTGTTGCTCCTGATTTTATCAAGGTTTCACTCGATGAAACCAACCGTATGATGCGGATGGTAACAGATCTCTTGCATCTCTCTCGTATTGATAATACGACAAGTCAGCTAGATGTGGAATTGATTAATTTTACAGCATTCATCACCTTTATTCTCAACCGCTTTGATAAGATGAGAAGCCAGGATGACGAGAAAAAATATGAGCTTGTCAGAGATTACCCTATTAATTCAGTTTGGATCGAGATTGATACCGATAAGATGACTCAGGTGATTGATAATATTCTTAACAATGCCATCAAGTACTCACCAGATGGTGGCAAAATCACTGTCAGCATGAAAACTACTGATGACCAGATGATTTTATCTATCAAAGACCAAGGTCTAGGTATTCCAAAGCAAGATTTGCCGAAGATTTTTGACCGCTTTTACCGTGTGGATCGTGCAAGAAGCCGGGCCCAAGGTGGAACTGGTCTAGGTCTGGCCATCGCTAAAGAAATCATCAAACAACACAATGGTTTTATATGGGCCAAAAGTGAATACGGTAAGGGATCGACCTTTACCATCGTGCTCCCTTATGATAAGGATGCCGTAAAAGAAGAAATATGGGAGGACGAAATAGAAGACTAGAATGAGTGAAAAAGGCTTTAAATACAGTATTTTAGCGTCAGGTTCCAGTGGAAATTCCTTTTATCTGGAAACCCCAAAAAAGAAAATCCTAGTGGATGCAGGCTTGTCTGGTAAGAAAATTACTAGTCTGCTAGCTGAAATTAATCGCAAACCTGAAGATCTGGATGCGATTTTGATTACGCATGAGCATTCAGACCATATCCACGGAGTCGGTGTCTTGGCTCGTAAATATGGTATGGATCTTTACGCTAATGAAAAGACCTGGCAGGCTATGGAAAATAGTAAGTACCTCGGCAAGGTGGATTCTTCGCAAAAGCATATCTTTGAAATGGGTAGAACCAAAACCTTTGGGGATATCGACATTGAGAGTTTTGGTGTTAGCCATGATGCAGCAGCACCACAGTTTTACCGATTTATGAAAGACGACAAGAGCTTCGTCATGTTGACCGATACAGGTTATGTTAGTGACCGTATGGCAGGAATAGTCGAAAATGCAGACGGTTATCTCATCGAGTTCAACCACGATGTAGAGATTTTGAGAGCAGGATCTTATGCTTGGCGTCTCAAACAGCGAATCCTATCTGATCTCGGTCACCTTTCTAATGAAGACGGTGCTGAGGCTATGATTCGTGCAATGGGAAATCGAACAAAGAAAATCTATCTTGGACATTTGTCTAAAGAGAACAATATCAAAGAACTAGCTCATATGACCATGGTCAACCAGCTAGCCCAAGCTGATCTGGGAGTCGGAGTAGACTTTAAGGTTTATGATACCTCACCAGATACTGCAACACCATTGACAGATATATAAAAAAGAAGGCGAGTGCCTTCTTTTGTTTTGTACTTTGTCAGGGTTTTAGTGTGGTATAATGATAAAAATAACTAAAGGAGTAGAAGTGTGAAGAGAAAATGGTTATTAAAGGATTATTATGACACAACGATTATCATACTTGCATTGATATCCGTTGTCCTTGTCTTGCTTGGATTTGCTGAGATGATTGATTTGGATAGTCCACCCTACAGTATTATTGACTTGCTACTTTGGTTTGTTTTTGTGGTAGATTATGGTTGGCGCTTCTTCTCAAGTAAAGAAAAATGGAGATTTGTGCTTGAAAATATCTTCGACTTGCTAGCTATCCTTCCTTTGAATGCTATTTTTACAGTATTTCGATTAGGGCGAATCTTCCGCCTAACAAGGCTGACAAAATTACTGAAACTAACT
Source organism: Streptococcus oralis (assembly GCF_003943825.1). Lineage (GTDB taxonomy): Bacteria > Bacillota > Bacilli > Lactobacillales > Streptococcaceae > Streptococcus > Streptococcus oralis_CD. The sequence continues at coordinate 221,364 of NZ_RJNJ01000002.1, read as the reverse complement.
CGTCTTTTAAGAGTCGTTGGATTGACTGGTAAGTTGGAAAAGAAGGTTGGAAAACTCTTACGAACAAATGGCTTACTTTATATTTTCTATCTCAATTCCTTTATTGTACTGGTAGGTAGTTCAATTTTGTCTGTTGTTGAAGAAAAATCATTCTCAGATAGTCTTTGGTGGGCGCTTGTAACTGTAACAACTGTTGGTTATGGAGATATTGTTCCTGCGTCGATTTTTGGGAAGTGGTTAGCTGTTTTACTAATGCTTGTTGGTATTGGCACAATAGGGATGTTAACGAGTGCCTTGACAAACTTTTTTGTAAAGGATAATCCAGATGATCAGATAAAGCTTGATAAACTACAAGACGAATTAATAACTCAAAGATTATTACTAGAGAAACAATCTGAGAAGATAGAAGAACTACATAGAATGATGCAAGTCTTGCTTGAAAAAAAGTAATTTAGACAATACAAAAACCACTCGATGAGTGGTTTTTTTACAATCCAGCAAAGTCCTTGATTTCTTGTGCTGACATGGAAGAGTCGCAACGGACATTGATTTGGCCATCTGCAATGTGAACAAATCCTGGTACGGTTGGGATTCCATAACGTGAGCGGAATTCTTGCAATTCATTGAGTTGGCTTGGTTCTTCACTGTTGATGAAGTAGATGTGGGCTTTAGTTTCAGCTACGACACCTGCCAATGTGCCAGCAAATTTACGGCAGTAAGGGCAAGTTTTACGGCCAATAAAGAAGGTTGCTGTTTCTTTTTTATCAAGAGCTTCTTGTGCACGCGCAACTGTAGTGACTTCAAGGTCTTTTATGTTTTCTAAAAATTGTTCCATGAGATTACCTCGCTTTCATTGATAAGTCTAGTATGCCATAAAGTTTCTAAAAATGCTCAGATTTGATACGAAAAAAGATGAGATTGGTTGGTCTCATCTTTTATAATTTCTTATTTTACAAAAGCATTGATTTCCGCTTCGATGTTGGCAATCTTAGCTTGTGAATCTTCATTACTTTCACCCACAACAGCAATGTAGAATTTGATTTTTGGTTCAGTACCAGAAGGGCGAACAGCAATCCATGAACCGTCAGCAAGTGTGTATTTCAAAACATCACTTGGAGGAGTTGTCAAGTTCGTAACAGTACCATCAGCAGCAGTAGCAGTTTGAGCCTTGAAGTCTTCTACGACAGTGATAGTTGTTGCGTTAAATTCTTTCGGACCATTGTCACGGAATTTAGCCATGATGGCTTTGATTTGTTCAGCACCATCTACACCAGAAAGAGTTACAGAGATAGTCTTTTCAGCATAGTAACCGTATTCTTTGTAGATTTCTTCGATACCGTCAGCAAGTGTCAAACCGCGTGAACGGTAGTAGGCAGCAAGCTCAGCAACGACTAGAACGGCTTGGATGGCGTCTTTATCACGTACGAATGGTTTAATCAAGTAACCGAAGCTTTCTTCAAATCCCATCATGTAAGTGTGATTGTGTTTTTCTTCGAATTCTTGGATTTTCTCTGCGATAAATTTGAAACCAGTCAAAACGTTGAACATGGTTGCCCCGTAGCTTTCAGCAATCTTGGTTACCAAGTCAGTTGATACGATAGATTTACATAGGGCTGCATTTTCAGGAAGAGTTCCAGCATTTTTGTGGGCTTCCAAGATGTATTTAGCCATGATAGCGCCTATTTGGTTACCTGAAAGGTTGAGGTAGCTTCCATCTTTTTGAAGAACTTCAACACCAACACGGTCAGCGTCAGGGTCAGTTGCAACAAGCACATCTGCACCAACTTGACGACCAAGTTCTTCAGCAAGGGCGAAGGCTGCTTGGCTTTCTGGGTTTGGAGATTTTACAGTTGAGAAGTCTGGGTCTGCAGTTGCTTGTGCTTCAACAACCTGAACAGAATCAAATCCTGCTTGAGCAAGAGCACGACGAGCCAACATTTCACCCGTACCATGAAGTGGTGTGTAGACAATCTTCATGTCTTTACCAAATTCTTCGATCAATGTTGGGTTGATGTTTACGTCCTTAACTTCTTTAAGGTATTCTGCATCAACAGCTTCGCCGATAACTTCAATCAAGCCAGAAGCTTTTTCAGCTTCGACATCAGCAACTTCCACAGCGAATGGATTTTCGATAGCACGGATGTAAGTAGTCAAAGCGTCCGCGTCATGTGGAGGCATTTGTCCACCGTCTTCTCCGTAAACCTTGTAACCGTTAAATGGAGCAGGATTGTGACTGGCAGTAATCATGATACCTGCGAAACAGTTGAGATGACGAACTGCAAATGAGAGTTCTGGAGTTGGACGGAGGCTTTCAAATACGTAAGATTTGATACCGTGTTTAGCAAGAACTGCCGCAGATTCAAAGGCAAACTCAGGTGAGAAGTGACGGCTATCGTAAGCAATTGCTACACCACGTTCTTTTTCGTTTCCACCTTTTGACTCAATCAAACGAGCCAAACCTTCGGTAGCTTGACGAACAACGTAGATGTTGATGCGGTTTGTACCAGCACCGATCAAACCACGCATACCAGCAGTACCAAATTCAAGATTGGTATAAAAGGCATCTTCCTTTGTTTTTTCGTCCATATTTTCCAAATCTTGACGAAGGTAGTCTGGAAGATCAGCAAAATCGAGCCATTTTTGATAATTTTCTTGGTAAGTCATAGAGTGTCTCCTTTGTTTATTTGCTTTAATCGCTTTCATTATATCACGATTTGACATTTTAGTAAAACGTTAGCATAACTTAAAATGTAGGAAATTTACTTATGCACTTTAGCGGGAAAATGGTGGGTACCATGCTAACTTATACTAAGTTAGGGATGAAAATCAATTATCTAATTTTTTAAAATATTAAAAGTTTATAGTATTTTTGTGGAATTATTAAATAAAGTAAATCGTCAATATTGTTATATTCTATTCTTTTTATAAAGAATCCTTTAATGTATCAAATGAACATATAGAAAAATTTAAGTTAAAACTCTATAAATTTAAGATATTTTGAAAATATCTGGTTTCTGTTTTGATTTTTATTCTGCGTATGGTAAAATATAGTAAATCATTAAAGGAGAATCCATTATGAAAAAAATTCTTAAGTATTCTGCCTTGCTTTTATCAGCTTTAGCACTGGTTGCCTGTGGAGCTCAAAAAAAAGCAAGCGACAATGGTACTGCCTCGAACTCTAACTTTGAGGTTTCTGTAAAAGACGGTATGTATGTATTGCCTAAAGATGAGGATTCATCATCAACATACCTTGCACTTCAAGTCGAAATCAAGAACAATCGTGATAAACAGTTTAGTTTTACTAGCCAAGATATCACGCTTTATAATGAAAAAGATGAAAAATTACAACCAATTCAAATTTATGAAAGTGACAGTAAAACGAAATTTATGTCATATGGAGACAAACTTTCTAAAGGAAAGAGCGTTGCTGGTTATGTAGTGTATGAAGTCGACAAGAATGCTAAGTATGAACTTCACTTCGCGCCTAGCTTTTACGATGACATCAAAGAAAATTCTAAAAAGAATAACGATGTAGCAATCAAGGTGGATCCAAGTCAGTATGAAGATAATATTGATGAAGCAAAAGATGTAATGAAAAAATATGTCGATGCTGTTTACCTTAATGGGGAAAGCTCTGGTGGTGGAACGAACCTAAGTGCTACTGATAATAAGTCACAAGTTGTAGCACTTGCTGATGATAAAAAATCTTCTGATGACAGTGCTGAATTCACAAACGATGCGAAAGCTGATAAAGAAGAGTTTATCAAGAAATTTACAGAGTCATTCGGAAAAGGTTTCTATAACTACAAACCTTCTGATTCAGAACTTAGAACATTCGCAGATGCTTACATCAAAGCAAATGCTAAGAGAGCAAAAGTTGATTACAAGGTGAAGACATACTTGCCAGATTATGCTGTTGTTTATGTTCGACCAGAAACAATCGACTTGGATAATTTGAATGTTCATGAATTGAGCCGTAAATTCTACGAAGAAAACAAAGGCAAATATAGCAACTACTCAGAAGCTATGAAGGCTGGTGAGAAATACATTTTAGAAAATGCACCAAGTCAATTTGATTCAACTCCTCTAGACACTAGTGATAACATGAAGAAAGAGGGTTATGAAATTAAAATGACCAAGAAAGATGGTAAATGGACCATCGACACCTCTTCTAAAAACTATAGTTTGAAAGATATGGCTCGCACATTCCGTGGAGGCATTGGATACTAAGATAAAAGGTTCGGGTTTATGACTCGAACTTTTTTCATTGCAATTGTGCAAAAGAGAAAAAGATAGTAAAATAGATGTATGATTATTTTACAAGCTAATAAAATTGAACGTTCTTTTGCAGGAGAGGTTCTTTTTGATAATATCAACCTGCAAGTTGATGAACGAGACAGAATAGCTCTTGTTGGGAAAAATGGAGCGGGTAAGTCTACTCTTTTAAAGATTTTGGTTGGGGAAGAGGAGCCAACTAGTGGAGAAATCAATAAGAAAAAAGATATTTCTCTGTCTTACCTAGCCCAAGATAGCCGTTTTGAGTCTGAAAATACCATTTATGATGAAATGCTCCATGTCTTTGATGATCTACGCCGTACGGAGAAACAACTGCGTCAGATGGAGTTGGAGATGGGTGAAAAGTCTGGTGAAGATCTAGATAAACTGATGGCGGATTATGATCGTTTATCAGAGAATTTCCGTCAGGCTGGTGGCTTTACCTACGAAGCTGATATTCGATCGATTTTGAATGGATTCAAGTTTGACGAGTCTATGTGGCAGATGAAAATTGCCGAGCTTTCGGGTGGTCAAAATACCCGTCTGGCACTGGCTAAAATGCTTCTTGAAAAGCCCAATCTCTTAGTCTTGGACGAGCCAACCAACCACTTGGATATTGAAACCATAGCCTGGCTAGAGAGTTACTTGGTGAACTATAGTGGTGCACTCATTATTGTCAGTCACGACCGTTACTTTTTGGATAAGGTTGCGACGGTTACACTCGATTTGACTAAGCATTCCTTAGATCGTTATGTAGGTAATTACTCTCGCTTTGTTGAGTTAAAGGAGCAAAAGCTAGCTACTGAGGCAAAAAACTATGAAAAGCAACAGAAGGAAATAGCGGCTCTAGAGGACTTTGTCAATCGCAATCTAGTCCGAGCTTCAACGACAAAACGTGCTCAATCTCGCCGTAAACAACTAGAAAAAATGGAGCGTTTGGACAAGCCTGAAGCTGGCAAGAAATCAGCCAACATGACCTTCCAGTCGGAAAAAACATCAGGCAATGTTGTCCTGACTGTTGAAAATGCAGCTATTGGCTATGATGGGGAAATACTTTCAGAGCCAATCAATCTCGACCTTCGTAAGATGAATGCTGTTGCGATTGTCGGACCAAATGGTATTGGCAAATCAACCTTTATCAAGTCAATAGTAGACCAGATCCCTTTTATTAAGGGAGAGAAGCGTTTTGGCGCTAATGTGGATGTTGGTTACTATGACCAAACCCAAAGCAAGCTAACACCAAGTAATATGGTTCTGGATGAACTTTGGAATGATTTTAAACTGACACCAGAAGTTGAAATCCGCAACCGTCTTGGTGCCTTCCTTTTCTCAGGAGATGATGTTAAAAAGTCTGTAGGGATGCTGTCAGGTGGCGAGAAAGCCCGTTTGTTGCTTGCCAAACTTTCAATGGAAAACAATAACTTCTTGATTTTGGACGAGCCGACTAACCACTTGGATATTGATAGCAAGGAAGTGTTAGAAAATGCTCTGATTGATTTTGATGGAACCCTTCTTTTTGTCAGCCACGACCGTTACTTTATCAATCGAGTGGCAACTCATGTTTTGGAATTGTCTGGGAATGGCTCAACCCTCTACCTTGGAGATTACGACTACTATGTTGATAAGAAAGCAGAAGTAGAAGCGATTCAGACAGAAGAAGCTTCAACTAGTAATCAAGCAAAAGAACCGAGCCCCGTCAATGACTACCAGGCTCAGAAAGAAAGTCAGAAAGAAGCCCGTAAGCTCATGCGTCAAATAGAGAGTTTAGAGGCTGAAATTGAAGAGCTAGAAACTCAAAGCCAAGCCATTTCTGAACAAATGCTAAAAACCAACGATGCTGAAAAGCTCATGGAATTGCAGGCTGAACTGGACAAAATGAGCCATCGTCAAGAAGAGGCTATGCTTGAGTGGGAAGAATTATCGGAGCAGGTGTAAGAAATGGAACATCTTGGAAAGGTATTTCGTGAATTTCGAACAAGTGGGAAGTACTCCTTAAAAGAGGCGGCAGGTGAATCATGTTCAACCTCTCAGTTATCTCGCTTCGAGCTTGGGGAGTCTGATCTAGCAGTTTCCCGTTTCTTTGAGATTTTGGATAATATTCATGTGACCATTGAAAATTTCATGGACAAGGCTAGGGATTTTCAAAATCATGAACATGTTGCCTTGATGGCACAGATTATTCCGCTTTACTACTCAAATGATATTGCAGGTTTTCAAAAGCTTCAAAAGGAACAGCTCAAGAAAGCAAAGAGTTCGACCAATCCCCTCTATTTTGAGCTGAATTGGATTCTGCTACAAGGACTGATTTGTCAAAGAGATGCTCATTACACGATGAGTCAGAGTGATTTGGAAAAGGTAGCAGATTATCTTTTTCAAACAGAAGAATGGACTATGTATGAGTTGATTCTTTTCGGAAATCTCTATACTTTCTACAATGTGGACTATGTGGCTCGGATTGGCAGAGAAGTCATGGAGCGAGAAGACTACTACAAGGAAATTGGTCGGCATCGTAAACTCGTTTTGATTTTAGCTCTTAACTGTTACCAGCATTGTTTGGAAAACCGTTCCTTTGCGGATGCGGACTATTTTGAGGGCTATGTGGAGAAGTTGATTGGAAATGGTATCAAGCTTTATGAGCGCAATATCTTCCATTATCTCAAAGGTTTTGCCCTCTACCAGAGAGACTTGAAAGAAGAAGGTTGTTGTCAGATGCAGGAAGCCATGCATATTTTTGATGTACTTGGACTTCCAGAGCAAGTGGCTTACTATCAGGAACATTATGAAAAATTTGTAAATGCTTAAATTTCCCAAATAAGGGAAAAATAAAGAGACTCCTTTCAGTTTTGATACAATAGTTTCAAAATTTGAGAGGAGCTTTTTATATGAATCGACATGCAATCCAGTTGATTAGTCGTGGGGCTATTAATAAGATAGGGAATATGCTCTATGATTATGGAAACAGTGTTTGGTTAGCATCAATGGGGACGATAGGGCAGACTGTTCTTGGGATTTATCAAATTTCTGAGTTGGTTACATCAATTCTAGTCAATCCCTTTGGCGGAGTGATTTCAGACCGCTTTTCGCGTCGCAAAATTTTGATGACGACGGACTTAATTTGTGGCGTTCTTTGCTTAGCTATTTCTTTCATTAGAAATGATAGCTTGATGATTGCTGCTCTGATCTTCGCAAATATTGTTCAGGCAGTTGCCTTTGCATTTTCTCGTACAGCCAACAAAGCCATTATAACTGAGGTTGTAGAGAAAGACGAGATTGTGACCTATAATGCTCGCTTAGAGCTAGTCTTGCAGGTTGTAGGCGTTAGCTCCCCTGTACTTTCTTTCATCGTTTTACAATTTGCTAGTCTCCATATGACGCTTGTTTTAGATGCCATTAGTTTTTTCATCGCATTTATCTTAGTAGCTTTCCTCCCCAAAAAAGAGGCTAAGGAACAAGTGAAAAGGACTCTCAGCTGGAAAAATATTTTTGCTGATATGAAAGAAGGGATTCGATATATTTGGCGCCAGCAAGAAATCTTTTTCCTTTTGGTAGTCGCTTCCAGTGTTAATTTCTTTTTTGCAGCTTTTGAATTTCTCCTCCCTTTTTCAGATCGACTATACGGGGTAGAAGGAGCTTATGCAACTATTTTGACTATGGGCGCTATTGGTTCGATTATCGGAGCTCTTCTAGCTAGCAAAATAAAGGCAGGTGTTTATAATCTTTTGATTCTATTGGCCTTGACTGGAGTTGGAGTATTTATGATGGGATTACCACTGCCAACTTTTCTTTCCTTTTCTGGAAATTTAGTTTGTGAACTGTTTATGACGATATTTAACATTCACTTTTTTACTCAGGTTCAAACCAAGGTTGAGGGGGAATACTTGGGAAGAGTCCTAAGCACCATTTTTACCTTAGCCATCCTATTTATGCCGATTGCAAAAGGCTTTATGACAGTGCTACCAAGTGTTCATCTCTCTTCTTTCCTGATAATTGGAAGCGGGGTTATTGTCCTGTCTTGTCTATCCCTCGTTTATGTACGAAGTCATTTTGAAAAAGAGTCATAATCTCATTTTTAAGAAAATATTACACTACAAACCATTTTTCAGCCCTTCTCTATTGTGAGGAGGGCTTGCTTTGTGGTAAAATGGGATTATGAATGAAAGAATGAATGAGTTAGTTGCCTTACTTAACCGCTATGCGACCGAGTACTATACGAGTGACAATCCCTCGATTTCAGATAGTGAGTATGATCGCCTCTACCGAGAGTTGGTCGAATTGGAAGCCGCCTATCCGGATCAAGTTTTAGCGGACAGTCCGACCCATCGTGTTGGTGGTAAGGTTTTAGATGGTTTTGAAAAATACAGTCATCAGTATCCTCTTTATAGTTTGCAGGATGCTTTTTCACGTGAAGAGTTAGAAGCTTTTGATGCGCGTGTTCGAAAGGAATTACCCCAACCGACCTATATTTGCGAGCTGAAAATCGATGGTTTGTCTATCTCGCTTACGTATGAAAAGGGAATTTTGGTAGTCGGTGCGACACGTGGGGATGGTTCTGTTGGTGAAAATATCACAGAGAACCTCAAGCGTGTCAAGGACATTCCTTTGACCTTGCCAGAAGAACTAGATATCACCGTTCGTGGAGAGTGTTATATGCCACGCGCTTCGTTTGATCAGGTCAACCAAGCCCGTCAAGAAAATGGGGAGCCTGAATTTGCTAATCCTCGTAATGCAGCAGCGGGAACCTTGCGTCAGCTGGATACAGCAGTGGTGGCCAAGCGTAATCTTGCCACTTTCCTCTATCAAGAAGCCAGCCCTTCTACTCGTGATAGTCAAGAAAAGGTCTTGGAGCATCTTGAACAGCTTGGTTTTGTAGTTAATCCTAAACGAATATTGGCTAAAAGTATAGATGAGATATGGGATTTCATCCAAGAAGTAGGACAAGAACGGGAGAAACTTCCTTACGATATTGATGGAGTGGTAATCAAGGTCAACGACCTAGCAGGTCAAGAAGAACTCGGCTTTACTGTTAAAGCGCCCAAGTGGGCAATCGCCTATAAATTTCCCGCTGAAGAAAAAGAAGCCCAGCTCCTTTCAGTTGACTGGACAGTAGGTCGTACGGGTGTTGTGACTCCAACTGCCAATCTAACACCCGTTCAGCTTGCTGGGACAACTGTTAGCCGTGCAACCTTGCATAATGTAGATTATATCGCTGAAAAGGATATCCGCAAAGATGATACGGTTATCGTTTATAAGGCTGGAGATATCATCCCTGCTGTTCTGCGTGTGGTAGAGTCTAAACGTGTTTCTGAAGAAAAACTAGATATTCCGACTAACTGTCCGAGCTGTGACAGTCAGTTGCTTCATTTTGAAGATGAAGTGGCTCTTCGTTGTATCAATCCACGATGTCCTGCCCAAATCATGGAAGGTTTGATTCACTTTGCTTCTCGAGACGCCATGAATATTACAGGGCTTGGTCCATCTATCGTTGAAAAGCTTTTTGCTGCTAATCTGGTTAAGGATGTTGCGGACATTTATCGTTTGAAAGAAGATGATTTCCTCCTTTTAGAAGGTGTCAAGGAAAAGTCTGCGTCAAAACTGTATCAGGCTATTCAAGCATCTAAGGAAAACTCAGCTGAGAAGCTTTTAATTGGCTTGGGAATTCGCCATGTCGGAAGTAAGGCTAGTCAGCTCTTGCTCCAACATTTCCATACGATTGAAAATCTGGCTCAGGCAGATCCAGAGGAAGTAGCAAGTATCGAGAGCTTGGGTAGTGTGATTGCACAAAGCCTTCAGACTTATTTTGCTACAGAAGGGTCGAATATTCTCTTAGACGAGTTGAAAGAAGCTGGAGTCAATCTGGACTACAAAGGACAGACAGTAGTGGCAGATGCGGCCTTGTCAGGTTTGACAATTGTATTAACTGGTAAATTGGAACGTCTCACACGCTCAGAAGCCAAAAATAAACTCGAAAGCCTCGGTGCCAAGGTCACAGGCAGTGTATCTAAGAAAACGAATCTTGTCGTAGCAGGAGCAGATGCAGGAAGCAAGCTCCAAAAAGCACAAGAACTTGGTATCGAAGTTCGAGATGAGGCCTGGCTAGAAAGTTTGTAAGGAATAGTTGAAAACTAGATGTTAGATAGTCTGGAACTATCTCTCCTGGTGTGTTTTTATATCTATTAAAGCTATTCTATATTGTGCTGAAATTCCCGTTAAATTCTTCAGCATGACTTAAAAATTAAAATTAGGAATTAGGAAAAGAAATGTATAGTTACCCTGTAGTCATCCATTTTCACCGAAAAAATGGGGATTATGATGCTTGTTCATTCAGTAGAAAACAAGCAGATGATAAAGAAAATTTGTATTATGAAAATGACTATTTTGGAGCAAAATTCTCCTTTACAGTTACAAGTGCAGAAAGGCTCGATACTTTGACCTTTTCTGTCGAAATTGATGGAAAAACAAAAGACTATCTCCTACGGTTTAACTATTATCCACTGTTGACTGAGGTTTGGATATTAGATGGTGATGAGACGGTTTATTATTCTGAAAATCCAGCTATTGCAAGTCCTTGCTATAAAGATCGAAACCCGTTTGCTTTTGATAAAGCCTTTCACAGTGAAAGTTTCGATCATCATTGGGGATATCAAGGAGAGTTAGGTTATAGTATCTCAGACTACCAGACAAGCTTTAAACTCTGGGCTCCAACCGCTACAGCAGTCCAAGTGGTCGTTTATGAAAATACAAGTAACGACGCGCCGATTTGGAAAACCTTTAATCTAAAGCGAGGGAATAGCTATTCATACAGTCATAAATACAATACCATTGGTGTTTGGAGTGTAGACCTGGATGAAAATCTTGCAGGTAAAGCCTATCAGTATCAGATTGAGTTTCCGCACCACCAGACCTTGACACGAGACCCATACACTATCGCTACAAGTCCTGATGGAAAACGTTCTGTCATCCTCTCTCAGCAAGATAGACAGGTAGAAGGATTCGAAGTTAAACATGGGACAGACGCTCTTTGGCGTTTGGAAAATCCATGTAAAGCCGTTATCTGTGAGATGCACATTCGTGATTTTACAAAATCGCCGACATCTGGAGTTTCAGAAAACCTTCGAGGGACCTTCCTTGGGGCTGCCCAGACTGGAACAGTTAACCAGTATGGTCAAGCAACTGCCTTTGACTATATCAAAGAACTCGGCTGTAATTATGTTCAGCTTCAACCAATCTTTGATCGCCATAAGGAATATGATGAGGATGGAAATGTAACCTATAACTGGGGCTATGATCCTCAAAACTACAATGCACCAGAACCAACTTTCTCTAGTAATCCAGATGATCCAGGACAAGTCGTTCGTGATTTGAAAACTATGGTTCAGGCATATCATGATGCGGGAATTGGTGTCATCATGGACGTGGTTTATAATCACACCTTCTCAACGGTCGATGCACCTTTCCAAACAACTGTTCCCGATTATTACTATCGTATGAATCCAGATGGAACCTTCCAAAACGGAACAGGTGTAGGAAATGAAACCGCAAGCGAACACGAAATGTACCGCAAGTATATGATTGACTCACTCCTTTATTGGGTGAAAGAATACAATATTGACGGTTTCCGTTTCGACTTGATGGGAATTCACGATGTCAAAACCATGCAGGCGATTCGCTGGGCACTTGATGAAGTTGATCCTCGTATTATCACCTATGGAGAAGGCTGGGATATGGGAACAGGTCTTGCACCTTATGACAAGGCCAAGAAGGACAATGCCTACCAGATGCCAAATATTGGATTCTTCAATGATGATCAGCGTGATGCCATCAAAGGAGGAGAAGTTTACGGCTCAATCAAGGCAGGATTTGTTAGTGGTGCTGCTACAGAACCGATTGTAGCCAAAGCTATTCTTGGTAGCCGAGAGTTGGGGTCATATCTTAGTCCAAACCAAGTTCTTAACTACGTGGAAGCCCATGATAATTACAACTTACATGATTTGTTAGCAACCCTTCACCCAGATCACAGTTCAGATAAGATTATGCGTCAGGTCGAGACAGCAACAGCGATGAGCATTCTTATGCAAGGGATGTCCTTTATAGAGCTGGGGCAAGAATTTGGTCGCACCAAACTCCTTGCTACAGGAGAAAATGGCGAGCTGACTCCGGCAGATAGAGAACGGGCCATGAATAGTTACAATGCTCCAGATAGTGTCAACCAGGTCAATTGGGATTTAATCAATGAGAGACAAGAGAGCATTGACTTTATTCGCCAGATTATTCGCCTAAAAACACAAAGGCGTGCTTTCTCTTATCCTACATACGAAGAAGTTTATCGTCATGTCTTCGTCCATACGGCTGCTGAAAATAGTGGATGGATTGTTTACGAAATTCACGGTGGATCAGAGCACTTATTGGTGGTATTCAATGCCAAGGGAACTTCCTTCTACTTTGAAAATGCAGGAAATCTAGAAATGCTTGTGACAAATAGTCGTTCTAAAGAGTCTAATGTGATTGATGATATCAGCGTTGCAGTCTTGAAGGTACTTTCATAGTAAATGCAGCAAAAAGGTTTAGTTAAAACTAGACCTTTTTTTGATTTTTATTGAAAAACCAATATCTAATAGAAATAAATTTCAAATAATTTGAAGAATCAAGTTTGTGAAAAAAATATCAATATTTTCCAAAAAGGGGTTGTAATTTTCTGAAAATTTGATAAAATAAGTTTTAATCATTTTCAGGAGGAAGAGAATTTGACAAATTATCAGAATTTAGTGAATGGAAAATGGAAATCATCGGAGAATGAAATTGCCATCTATTCTCCCATCAATCAAGAAAAGCTGGGTACAGTACCCGCTATGAGTCAGGCTGAAGTAGATGAGGCTATGAAAGCTGCGCGTGCAGCTCTCCCAGCATGGCGTGATTTAGCACCCGTTGAGCGTGCAGCCTATTTACATAAGACAGCAGACATTTTGGAACGCGATAAAGAAAAAATTGGTACCATTCTTGCCAAAGAGGTTGCAAAAGGAATTAAAGCAGCCATTGGAGAAGTAGTACGTACAGCAGAATTGATTCGTTTTGCTGCCGAGGAAGGCCTCCGTATCACTGGACAAGCAATGGAAGGTGGCGGTTTTGAAGCTGCAAGTAAAAATAAACTAGCTGTTGTCCGTCGTGAGCCAGTTGGGGTCGTCCTAGCTATTGCACCATTTAACTATCCAGTCAACCTTTCTGGATCTAAGATTGCTCCGGCTTTGATTGCAGGAAATGTCGTTATGTTCAAACCACCAACACAAGGATCTATTTCTGGACTCTTGTTGGCTAAAGCATTTGACGAAGCCGGAATCCCAGCAGGTGTCTTTAACACCATCACTGGACGTGGTTCTGAAATCGGAGACTACATCATCGAACACAAGGAAGTGAATTTCATTAACTTTACGGGTTCAACACCGATTGGGGAGCGTATTGGTCGTTTAGCCGGTATGCGCCCGATTATGCTGGAGCTTGGTGGGAAAGATGCAGCAATTGTCTTAGAAGATGCAGATTTAGAAAATGCAGCTAAGCAAATCGTAGGTGGTGCCTTTAGCTACTCTGGTCAACGTTGTACTGCTATCAAACGTGTTTTGGTTGAGGAAAGCGTAGCAGACAGATTGGCTGAATTGCTCCAAGCTGAAGTTGCTAAGCTAACGGTCGGTGATCCATTTGACAATGCAGATATCACGCCAGTTATTGATAATGCTTCAGCTGATTTCATCTGGGAATTGATTGAAGACGCTCAAGAAAAGGGTGCTAAACCGATCAGCCCAATCAAACGTGAGAACAATCTCATTTGGCCAGGACTTTTTGATTATGTCACAAGAGATATGAAATTAGCCTGGGAAGAACCATTTGGACCTGTTCTCCCAATTATTCGAGTTGCAGATGCCAATGAAGCACTTGAAATTGCTAATGAATCAGAATTCGGTCTTCAATCTTCAGTCTTTACAAATGACTTTAAGAAGGCATTTGAAATTGCTGAGAAACTTGAAGTTGGTACCGTTCATATTAATAATAAAACACAACGTGGACCAGATAATTTCCCATTCCTTGGTGTAAAAGGTTCTGGTGCAGGAGTGCAAGGAATTAAATATAGTATCGAAGCGATGACAAATGTTAAATCCATTGTTTTTGATGTGAGATAATTTATAAAATCAGGAAAATAACTTCCTGGTTTTATTTTTTTAAAAAAATACAGTAGAAAATTGATAAAAAACGAATATTCTGGTATTATAATAAAAAAATATATGGAAATTGTTTCGTGTTCTATTTTCTGGATATCTTTTTTAAAATGCTAGGTAATTTTTTGAAGGCTTTCATAAAAAAATATGATTTCCTTCGTAAATTACTTGAAAGTTATCTTAAAAGAGTGTATAATAGAATTATAGAAAACGCTTACAAAAGAAAGGGGATTGAATGAATAATCAAGAAGCATTAAGAACCTTTACTACAGGTGAGAACTTTCACCTCCAGCATTATTTAGGAGCGCATAGAGAGGAGAAAAACGGAGAAATAGGCTATACCTTTAGGGTTTGGGCCCCAAATGCACAAGCAGTTCATTTAGTTGGTGATTTTACCGATTGGGTTGAGAATCAGATTCCTATGGTTCGTAATGAAGCAGGTGTTTGGGAAGTCTTTACGAGTCAAGCTCAGGAAGGTCAGATTTATAAATATCATATCACGCGTGCAAATGGTCACCAGATTATGAAGATCGATCCATTGGCAGTTTATTTTGAAGCTAGACCGGGTACAGGAGCAGTTCTGACCAATATCCGTGAAAAGAAATGGAAAGATGGCCTTTGGCTAGCACGTCGCAAACGTCTGGGATTTTTCGAGAGACCAGTTAATATATATGAAGCCCATGCAGGATCTTGGAAGAGAAATCCAGATGGTAGCCCCTATACGTTTTCACAACTGAAAGACGAGTTGATTCCATACTTAGTTGAGATGAACTATACACATATTGAGTTCATGCCTTTAATGGCTCACCCACTTGGATTGAGCTGGGGCTATCAACTTATGGGTTACTTTGCTTTTGAACATTCCTATGGTACACCTGAGGAATTCCAGGAATTCGTTGAAGAGTGTCATATAAATAACATTGGTGTTATCGTAGACTGGGTTCCAGGTCATTTCACCATTAATGATGATGCCTTGGCATATTATGACGGTACACCAACTTTTGAATACCAAGATCACAACAAGGCTCATAACTATGGTTGGGGTGCGCTGAATTTTGACCTCGGGAAAAATGAGGTCCAGTCTTTCCTGATTTCAAGTATTAAATTTTGGATTGATTTTTACCACTTAGATGGTATTCGGGTCGATGCAGTGAGCAATATGCTGTATCTAGATTATGATAATGCTCCTTGGACTCCAAACAAAGATGGTGGAAACCTTAACTACGAGGGTTATTATTTCCTTCAACGGTTGAACACAGTGATCAAGTTAGCTCATCCAGATATCATGATGATTGCAGAAGAAAGTTCATCAGCAACAAAGATTACTGGTATGAAAGAAATGGGCGGCCTTGGATTTGACTATAAATGGAATATGGGCTGGATGAACGACATTCTCCGTTTCTACGAGGAAGATCCGATTTATCGTAAGTATGACTTTAATCTGGTGACTTTCAGCTTTATGTATGTTTTCAATGAAAACTATCTCCTACCTTTTTCACATGATGAAGTGGTTCATGGTAAGAAGAGTATGATGCATAAGATGTGGGGAGATCGCTACAATCAGTTCGCTGGTCTGCGCAACCTCTACACCTATCAAATTTGTCATCCAGGTAAGAAACTCTTGTTCATGGGTAGTGAGTACGGGCAATTCCTAGAGTGGAAGTCTGAGGAGCAGTTGGAATGGTCTAATCTAGAAGATCCGATGAATGCCAAGATGAAGCATTTTACTTCTCAACTCAATCAATTCTATAAAGACCATCGCTGTCTGTGGGAAATTGATACTAGTTATGATGGTATCGAGATTATCGATGCTGATAATAGAGATCAGAGTGTCCTTTCCTTTATTCGTAAGGGCAAGAAAGACGAAATGTTAGTCTGTGTCTTTAACATGGCACCAGTTGAACGTAAGGACTTTACGATTGGTTTACCTGTTGCAGGTATTTACGAAGAAGTTTGGAATACAGAATTAGAAGAATGGGGAGGTGTGTGGAAAGAGCACAATCAAACAGTTCAGACTCAAGAAGGCTTATGGAAAGATTATGAGCAGACTTTGACCTTTACCTTGCCTGCCATGGGAGCAAGCATCTGGAAGATCAAGCGTCGTTTGAAACCAGCTAAGAAAAAAGAATAATGAGCTGTTGATTATAATTTTTTAGATTTTAAAAACGGATGTACTTGTATTGGACTTGAAACACAAGAGAAATGGATTTCCTATTATTTTTATAAAAAGTTTGACTTCCGACCTTCTTTCGATTTTAACGTTCATATGACTTTATAAAGGAGTAGAAAATGAAGAATGAAATGCTAGCTTTGATCCTTGCGGGTGGGCAAGGAACACGTCTCGGAAAACTCACTCAAAGCATTGCCAAACCGGCAGTGCAATTCGGTGGGCGCTACCGTATCATTGACTTTGCTCTTTCCAACTGTGCAAACTCTGGAATCCATAATGTTGGTGTGATTACTCAGTACCAACCTCTTGCTTTGAACAACCATATTGGAAATGGTTCTAGCTGGGGATTGGATGGTATCAATTCAGGTGTCTCTATTTTACAACCTTATTCAGCCAGCGAAGGAAACCGTTGGTTTGAAGGGACTAGTCACGCTATCTACCAAAACATTGACTACATCGACAGTGTTAATCCTGAGTATGTTTTGATTCTTTCTGGTGACCACATCTACAAGATGGACTATGATGATATGCTTCAGTCCCATAAGGATAACAATGCCAGTTTGACAGTAGCTGTCCTAGACGTACCTCTCAAAGAAGCTAGCCGTTTCGGTATCATGAATACAGATGCCAATAACCGTATCGTTGAATTCGAAGAAAAACCTGCGCAACCTAAGTCTACAAAGGCTTCGATGGGGATTTATATTTTTGACTGGAAACGACTTCGCAATATGCTTGTTGCTGCTGAAAAGAGCAATGTGGATATGTCAGACTTTGGGAAGAACGTTATCCCTAACTATCTCGAGTCTGGTGAAAGTGTCTATGCTTATGAATTTAATGGCTACTGGAAAGACGTTGGTACGATTGAGTCACTTTGGGAAGCCAATATGGAGTACATTTCGCCAGAAAATGCTTTGGATAGCCGCAATCGTCAGTGGAAAATTTACTCAAGAAACTTGATCTCACCACCAAACTACTTTGGTGCGCATGCACACGTTGAAGATTCATTGGTCGTAGATGGATGTTTTGTAGATGGAACGGTTAAACGTTCGATTCTTTCAACAGAAGCACAAGTACGTGAAGGTGCTGAGGTCGTTGATTCTGTTATCATGAGTGGGGCTATTATTGGCCATGGAGCAAAGATTATTCGTGCTATTATCGGTGAGGGTGCCATTATTGCTGACGGCGTAGAAATTGACGGAACTGACGAAGTACAAGTAGTAGGATACAATGAAGTAGTGGGGGTAGCAACAGATGAAGATTGATAAATATTCAGCCATTTTAGGAAACACAGTTGGTTTTCATGATATGTCAACGTTAACAGAACACCGTCCGGTAGCTAGCTTGCCTTTCGGTGGGAAATACCGTTTGATTGACTTCCCCCTTTCCAGTCTTGCAAATGCAGGTGTTCGTAGTATCTTTGGTATTTTCCAACAAGATAATATCAGCTCAGTTTTCGACCATATCCGTTCAGGTCGTGAGTGGGGCTTGTCAACCCTTCTAAGTCACTACTATTTGGGAATTTACAACACTCGTGTTGAAAGCAGTACAGTTGGAAAAGAGTATTACCAACAACTTCTTACCTACTTGAGACGTTCAGGTTCAAACCAAACCGTTTCGATTAACTGCGATGTGTTGGTGAATATTGACTTGAATCAAGTCTTCCACCTACACAATACAACAAAAGGTCCGATTACAGTTGTATATAAGAAACTTCCGAAGAAAGACATTTCAGATGTGAATGCTATCTTGGAAATTGATGAAACTGACCATGTTCGTTCGCACAAACTCTTTGATAACAAATCTACGGATGAACTCTTCAACATGTCTACAGATATCTTTGTTGTGGATACTCCTTGGTTGATTGAACGACTTGAAGAAGAGGCTCAGAAAGAATATCCTGAAAAGTTGCGCTATGTTCTTCGCGATTTGGCTGTAAAAGAAGGTGCTTTTGCATACGAATACACAGGCTACTTAGCAAACATTCATTCTGTCCAGTCCTATTATCAAGCAAATATTGATATGCTTGAATCTAAAAAATTCTACTCACTCTTCTCACCAAATCAAAAGATTTATACAAAAGTTAAGAATGAAGAACCAACCTACTATGCGAATACTTCAAAAGTAAGTACTTCTCAGTTTGCTTCTGGTAGTATTATTGAGGGTGAGGTAGTTCAGTCAGTCCTATCTCGTAATATTTATGTTCACAAAGATAGTGTGGTGAAGGACAGCATTTTATTCCCTCGTGTTGTGATTGGGCAAGGTGCCCAGGTTGAATATGCAATCTTGGACAAGGGAGTTGAGGTTGCGGACGGTGTTGTCATTCGAGGCACAGCAGAACATCCAGTTGTAGTTAAGAAGGGTGAAACAGTAACAGAGGACATTTATTCATGAAAATTTTATTTGTAGCGGCAGAAGGAGCACCCTTTTCAAAAACAGGTGGTTTGGGCGATGTCATTGGCGCACTTCCCAAATCACTTGTAAAAGCGGGGCACGAAGTTGCAGTTTTCTTGCCTTATTATGATATGGTAGAAGCTAAGTTCGGTGACCAGATCGAGGATGTTCTCCACTTTGAAGTTAGTGTAGGATGGCGTAGACAGTACTGTGGTATTAAGAAAACGGTTTTGAATGGCGTAACCTTCTACTTCATTGATAATCAATATTATTTCTTCCGTGGTCATGTGTACGGTGATTTTGACGACGGTGAACGCTTTGCCTTTTTCCAACTGGCTGCTCTTGAAGCCATGGAACGCATTGGCTTTATCCCTGACCTTCTCCATGTTCATGATTACCACACAGCCATGATTCCCTTTTTGTTAAAAGAAAAGTACCATTGGATTCAGGCATATCAAGGAATTAAGACTGTCCTAACCATTCATAATTTGGAATTTCAAGGTCAATTTTCTGAAGGGATGTTATGGGATTTGTTCGGTGTTGGCTTTGAACGCTATGCTGATGGCACCCTTCGCTGGAATGATTGCCTTAACTGGATGAAATCAGGTATTCTCTACGCGGATCGTGTCTCAACCGTTTCCCCTAGCTATGCGCATGAGATTATGACCAGTCAATTCGGTTGCGGTTTGGATCAGATTCTGCGCATGGAGTCAGGTAAGGTTTCGGGTATCGTTAATGGAATTGATACGGATCTCTATAATCCAGAGACAGATGCTCTTTTAGACTATCATTTTGATAAGGATGATTTGTCTGGAAAAGCCCAAAACAAAGCAAAATTGCAAGAGAGAGTTGGTCTACCTGTGCGAGCAGATGTTCCTCTAGTTGGGATTGTCTCTCGTTTGACACGCCAAAAAGGTTTTGATGTCGTTGTAGAAAGCTTGCATCGTTTCTTACAAGAGGACGTTCAAATCGTTCTTTTAGGAACAGGTGACCCGGCTTTTGAACATTCCTTCTCTTGGTTTGCACAAGTCTATCCAGACAAGCTATCAGCAAATATCACTTTTGACGTCAAACTTGCTCAAGAAATCTACGCAGCTTGTGATCTCTTCCTCATGCCAAGTCGTTTTGAACCATGTGGTTTGTCTCAAATGATGGCGATGCGCTATGGAACTCTACCATTGGTTCATGAAGTGGGTGGCTTGCGTGATACGGTTCAATCCTTCAATCCGATCGAAGGAACTGGTACTGGATTTAGCTTTGATAATTTAACACCATACTGGCTTAACTGGAGTTTCCAAACAGCCTTGGATGTTTATAAGTACCAGCCGGACGTTTGGAGAAATCTACAAAAACAAGCTATGGAATGCGATTTCTCATGGGATACAGCCTGCAAATCTTACCTGGACTTGTACCATAGTTTAGTCAATTAATAGATAAAATCGTATGATTCTTTCATACGATTTTTGGGCTATTTATACTCTTCGAAAATCAAATTCAAACCGCGTCAACGTCGCCTTGTCGTACTCAAGTACAGCCTACGGCTAGTTTTCTAGTTTGCTCTTTGATTTTCATTGAGTATTAGAGAGGAGAACTGATGTCTCAAGTAAAAGGCCTATGTGTCATGGACGTTGACGGCACCCTGATAGCAGAAGAAGTGATTGATCTTTTAGGAAAAGAAGCAGGTTGCGAAGAAGAAATATCGCAGATTACAAGCCAGGCAATGCGAGGTGAACTGGACTTTGAAACAAGTTTACGAGCGAGGGTAGCTTTGTTAAAAGGTCTTCCGGTTTCGGTCTTTGATACTGTCTTCAAATCCATTCATCTGTCCAAGAATACTCAAGAATTTATCTCCATACTTCAAAAGAAGGGCATCCTAGTCGGTCTAGTGTCTGGTGGATTTGCACCAATAGTTGAGAGATTAGCAGAATCCCTTGGTATCTCCTATTTCTCCGCTAACCAGTTGGAAGTCAAAGACGACTTTTTAACAGGTAAATTAGTTGGTGAAATTGTGACAGGTCAAGTAAAACAAGATACTCTTGAGAAATGGAAAAAAGAACTGAAACTTCCCAAAGAAAGAACGATTGCCATCGGTGATGGTGCCAATGACCTCTTGATGTTAAAGTCAGCAGGACGTGGTGTAGCCTTTTGTGCCAAAGAGGTCGTAAAAGCTGAGATAGCTTGTCATGTAGATACGAGGGATTTTTTGGAAGTTCTACCTTTGATTGATTTCTTAGAATGAGAGGGAACTATGAAAATTGTAATTGCACCCGATTCTTTTAAAGAAAGTTTGACGGCAGAAGAGGTCGCTCAAGCTATAAAAAGAGGATTCCAAAAATCGATAGCAGATGTAGAATGTCTGCTTTGCCCTGTAGGCGATGGTGGGGAAGGAACCGTAGACGCTATTCGACATTCTCTTGAACTAGAAGAAAAATGGTTCCAAGTGACAGGACCTTTTGGCCTAAAAGAATCAATGCGCTATTTTCAAAAAGGTCAAATAGCGCTCTTTGAAGTTGCTGACTTGGTTGGTCTTGGAAAGATTCCGCGGGAGAAACGAAATCCCCTTCACATCCAAACCAGAGGTATCGGAGAGTTGATTCGCCATCTCATTGATCAAGGGATGAAAGAAATCTATATTGGTGTAGGTGGTACGGCTAGTAATGATGGTGGAATAGGCATTGCTACTGGTTTAGGTTATCGTTTTTATGATAAGAATGGAAAAGAATTGCCAGCTTGCGGTCAGACTTTGTTTGAGTTCGAGGCAGTTTCAAATAGCAAGTTGTCTAGGATTCCTGAAGATGTGAAAATCCGAATTTTAGCAGATGTCGTGAGCCCTCTATGTGGTCATCAAGGGGCAACCTATACATTTGGAAAACAAAAGGGCTTGGAACCTGCTTTGTTTGAGACAGTAGATCTGGCTATACAGGAGTTCTATGAAAAATTTTCACAATCAACCCTGTCTCTTAAAGGAGCAGGAGCCGGCGGTGGGATTGCGGCTGGGCTGTGTGCCTTTGCTGAGGCCAGTATCGTATCTGGGATTGACACTTGCTTGGATTTGATTGGCTTTGACAAGAAGGTTGCAGGGGCCGACTTGGTTATCGTTGGAGAAGGTAGACTGGACAGTCAAAGCTTTGTTGGAAAAGCTCCTATCGGTGTAGCAAAAAGAACTCCTGAAGGAGTTCCAGTTATCGCTATTTGCGGTAGTCTTTCTAACGATTTGCCTCCCCTACCATTTGAAAATATAGAAGCTGCCTTTTCCATTTTAGAGAAAAGCGAACCTTTGGAAGACAGTTTGAAAAATGCAAGTCTCTATTTGGAGCACACAGCTACTAATATTGGCCGTTTATTAAATTTGAGGAAGGATTAACCAAACCATTTCTTCCAAATAGATTTTCTAGGGGCCTCTACCTTTTTCTCCTCCCAAAGACTTGAAAATGCAAGTCTAAGGTCCTTTTCGTCTACTTGAACAGGTTCATTTGTATGAATGACAAGACCGAAAGGAGAGGTGATATGATCATCTGAAACAATAGTCGCCTGACAGTTGCTTTCCTTTGCTTGTTTTAAGTAAAAGACCTGTTTGTCAAACTCGATATTTGGTGAAATCTTCACAAAAAGTGCCTCTACCTTTTCTTGAAAACCCTCTAAAATAGAGAAAAATCCATGTTCTAATTCAGGACTATTGGCAGTGCTGACATCCGCGTAGCCAAGAACTCTTTCCTCGAAAGTGCCGAGATAGCGGCGTTGTTCGTCAGGGTTTAATTTCGGCCCACCATGAGCTTTTTCTAGTAGTTGTTTTGATAAATCTGTCATAAAAACAGTATATCACAAAAATCGCAAGAAAACAGACAAAAGAAAGCGATTACTTTATAAAGTTAAGGAAAATTTGCACAAAGATAACGTTTTTTCTTGAAAAACGCTTATTTTTAAGGTATCATAGAGGTGTAAAAAATTTAACTCAAAGGAGAGTAAAAAATGTCAATTATTACTGATGTTTACGCTCGCGAAGTCCTAGACTCACGCGGTAACCCAACACTTGAAGTAGAAGTTTATACTGAATCAGGTGCTTTCGGACGTGGTATGGTTCCATCAGGAGCTTCTACTGGTGAACACGAAGCAGTTGAACTTCGCGACGGTGACAAATCTCGTTACGGTGGTCTTGGTACACAAAAAGCTGTTGACAACGTAAACAACATCATCGCTGAAGCTATCATCGGCTACGATGTACGTGACCAACAAGCTATTGACCGTGCTATGATCGCACTTGACGGTACTCCTAATAAAGGTAAATTGGGTGCAAACGCAATTCTTGGTGTGTCTATCGCTGTAGCTCGTGCTGCTGCTGACTACCTTGAAATCCCACTTTACAGCTACCTTGGTGGATTCAACACTAAAGTTCTTCCAACTCCAATGATGAACATCATCAACGGTGGTTCTCACTCTGACGCTCCAATCGCTTTCCAAGAATTCATGATCGTACCTGCTGGTGCACCATCATTCAAAGAAGCTCTTCGTTGGGGTGCTGAAATCTTCCACGCACTTAAGAAAATCCTTAAATCACGTGGTTTGGAAACTGCCGTAGGTGACGAAGGTGGATTCGCTCCTCGTTTCGAAGGAACTGAAGACGGTGTTGAAACTATCCTTGCTGCGATCGAAGCTGCTGGATATGTTCCTGGTAAAGACGTATTTATCGGATTTGACTGTGCTTCATCAGAATTCTACGATAAAGAACGTAAAGTTTACGACTACACTAAATTCGAAGGTGAAGGCGCTGCTGTACGTACTGCTGCAGAACAAATCGACTACCTTGAAGAATTGGTAAACAAATACCCAATCATCACTATCGAAGATGGTATGGACGAAAACGACTGGGACGGTTGGAAAGCTCTTACTGAACGTCTTGGTGGTAAAGTTCAATTGGTTGGTGACGACTTCTTCGTAACAAACACTTCTTACCTTGAAAAAGGTATTGCAGAAGGTGCTGCTAACTCAATCCTTATCAAAGTTAACCAAATCGGTACTCTTACTGAAACATTCGACGCTATCGAAATGGCGAAAGAAGCTGGTTACACTGCCGTTGTATCACACCGTTCAGGTGAAACTGAAGATTCAACAATCGCTGATATCGCAGTTGCAACAAACGCAGGACAAATCAAGACTGGTTCACTTTCACGTACAGACCGTATCGCTAAATACAACCAATTGCTTCGTATCGAAGACCAACTTGGTGAAGTAGCTGAATACCGTGGATTGAAATCATTCTACAACCTTAAAAAATAATCTAGTTCAGTGAACAAGGTTTGAAGCCCCTCGGATTTTTTCCGAAGGGCTTTTTCTTTATTCGAGGGGCATAAAAGGGACAGTGTTTATGGTATAATAGACAAAAACACTTGTATTAGGAAGAAATTATGTCTAAAGAGATTGATATTGAGTATTACCACCAACTAGCACTGCAAAAGCAGAAGGAGCATCGTAAAGTGTTAGCTAATCTAAAGAAAAAGCCACCAAAGAATCTAGATAAGATTGCGCAGCAGATTCACCAAGAAGTCTTTGCTGAGATTGATTGTACTGCCTGTGCCAACTGTTGCAAGACTTTGGGACCAGACTTTAAAGAGGCAGACATCACCCGTATTGCCAAGTACTTTAAGATGAAATTACCAGCTTTTGAAGCGGAATTTCTGCAGGTGGATGAAGATGGAGATAAGGTTTTCAAATCCATGCCTTGCCCCTTTCTAGGAGGAGATAATCTCTGCTCTATCTATGATGTTCGTCCCAAGGCCTGTCGTGAGTTCCCCCATACAGACCGGAAAAAGATCCATCAAATTAATCATTTGACGATTAAGAATACCTTGACCTGCCCAGCAGCCTATCTCTTTGTTGAGAAATTAAAAGATAAGTTATAGATTTTACACCTTTAAATCTTGTACAAAAATTCTGGGGCGGAAGTATCTTATATCTGTTAGACTATAGTTAGAATTGAACACGGCCTAAAAGCTGTGTGAAAAAGATGAAATTTTTTCGGAGCAGGAGCCCCTCCGTCAATTTTCCAATTTTCACTTTGCTTTTAACGGTCTTAGTATCTTTTGTGAGGTGAAAAAGAATATGATGCATCAATTCAATCAAACCATGGATTATTTGGAGCAGCAGCTGACTAGAGAAGTGGATATGAAAAAATTTCAGCAGCTATCTGGCTATTCTTATCCTCTCTTTAGCAGGCTCTTTTCCATCCTAGCAGATATGACTTTAGCAGAATATTTGCGCAATCGCAGGCTGTCAGAAGCTGTGACAGACTTGCGGGAAGGCTCTGAGAAGGTCATTGACATAGCGCTAAAATACGGCTATGAGTCTGCGGATGCCTTTAGCGCAGCCTTTAAGAAATTCCATGGTGCGACCCCCTCAGATGTTCGAAATGGAAAACCTTATCGGGTCTTTCCTAGACTTCAATTATCCTTAAAGATTACAGGAGGAAAGAACATGGATATCAAGATTCAAAAGAAGCCTGCATTTACCGTTGCAGGTGTCCTATTGGAAGCTATTGACAATAGCAAATGCCCGTCTGCTTGGGAGAATCTCTATAACAATCACAGCTTGGAAAGTCTAGAGAGTCTAGGCAGTGGCCAATCCTTCGGCATCTGTTCGGATGTCAAAGAAGGTGAAATCATCAACTATATGGCTGCTTATGATGTGACGGATAAAGCTAAAGCAGAAGAATTGGGTTTGTCAATCAAAGACATCTCTGAAGCTGAATATGCTATCGTACCAGTCAAAGGCCCTATACCAGCAAGCATTCACCATGCTTGGAAATATGTCTTGGAAGTCTTTTTCCCAGAAACTGGCTATCGCCACTCAGGAGCACCAGATTTTGAAGTTTACACCGAGGGTGACATGTCCTCACCAGACTATCAAATGGAACTCTGGATTCCAGTGATCAAGGACTAGAGCATTTTCTGATTTTTTTAAAGATGCAAATCGAACTCTGTAGAAGATAGCTTTTACAGAGTTTTTCTTTCTTTGATTGCACGAATTTATGAGAAGAACAATAAATTTGATTTTACTTAAATTTAAGTATAAGGAATTTTTAAGCATTTACTTGTATACTTTTCCAATCATCAAAGAAAGAGGTGTAAATATGAACTATCTAGTTATTCCAGCTTACGAACCTGACTACAATCTCATCAAATTGATTGAAAAGATTCACAATAAGAGCGATTTTTACATCATTGTCATTGATGATGGAAGTTCGGCAGAATGCCAAGACATTTTTGCTCGAGCGAAGGATTTTGCGACGGTGCTTCACCACCAGGTCAATCAAGGAAAAGGTCAAGCTCTGAAAACAGCTTTTGAGCACATTCAGTCTCTCAATAAGCCAGGGACTGTGGTTACAGCAGATGCAGACGGCCAGCATAGGATCTGGGACATCTTTCGTAGTTTGACTAAATCAAATGAAAATCCTAATACACTTGTCCTTGGTGTCCGTGCCTTTACTGGCAAGGTTCCCTTGCGTAGTCGCTTTGGAAATAGCTTGACTCGTATCTTGTTTAAACTGCAAACAGGTGTCGCTGTATCCGACACACAGACAGGATTACGTGCCTTTTCAACGGATATGATCCCTTTTATGCTCAAGGTAGAAGGACAACGGTATGAATACGAGATGAACATGCTCCTTGAAGCAAGTCAAGCCTACCCAATCTTAGAAGTTCCGATTGAAACAGTCTATATCAACGACAATGAGGCTTCTCACTTCCGGCCTATTCGGGATGGCTTGATGATTTATAAAAATATTTTAAAGTTTGCGCTCTCGTCTTTTAGTAGTTTTATCGTAGATTATGTGGTCTACGCTCTCTCTATTCTATGCTTGAGCTTTATTCCGACAGGTTTTCGTGTTCTCCTCTCAAATGGTTTGGCACGTGTGACTAGCTCTATCTTTAACTTTTCCACCAACAAAAAATTGGTCTTTAAGAACAAGGCGAGCAGTTTTAAAACAGGATCAGGTTATTTTGGATTAGCAGTTGGTCTCTTTATCTTAGACACCATCCTGATTCGTCTCTTTAATTCAGGTCTTGGAGTCAATTTGCTGATTGCGAAAATTCTTGTCGGAATCATGCTCTTTATTCTCTCTTGGACAGTTCAAACTCGCTTTATTTTCAAAGAAAGGACCTGTAGCCCATTATGAAAGTTTTAAAGAAACCCTATCTATACGCCTCGGTCTTGGGCTTGCTCCTGACAAGCTCCTTTACCTATTCGATGTTGAAGACCTTTGTACTAGCTGAAACGATTTCCACTGTCTCTAATACCAGCTCAACTTCTAACACCGCAGCAGCAAGTCAGGCAGCAAAAAATGCTCAAGTGACGGATACTAGCTATTCAGATGGAAATATCAGTGTCACCCTCACTGAAAAGACTGTCAATGAAACGCAGGTCTATGTGGCAGATATAACCCTTAGTTCATCGGATTATCTCAAAACAGCTCTAGCTCAAAACTCCTATGGAACGAATGTCACAGCTAAAACCTCTGTAACAGCCGCTGAAAACAATGCTATTCTAGCTGTCAACGGTGACTACTATGGAGCTAATAGCTCTGGTTATGTTATCCGTAATGGAGTTGTCTATCGTGACAGTGTCCGTGAAGACGCTAGTAACGGTGACCTTGCCATTTACAAGGACGGCTCCTTTAAAATCATCTACGAGGACCAAGTTTCAGCCAATCAGTTGGTTCAGGACGGTGTCGTCAATCTACTGGCATTTGGTCCGTCTCTAGTTGAGAATGGAGAAATATCTGTTGATACCAATACAGAAGTCGGTCAGGCCATGTCATCGAATCCTCGTACAGCTATCGGGATTATCGATGAAAACCACTACATCATCATCGTTTCGGATGGTCGTACCTCTGAAAGCAAGGGCTTGTCTCTTTACCAGATGGCAGAAGTGATGAAATCTTACGGAGTGAAGACAGCCTATAACCTTGATGGTGGTGGATCCTCAACTCTCTACTTTAACGGTCAGGTAATCAATAAACCGACTACAGGTGGAAGTAAGATATCAGAAAGGGCGGTGAGTGATATTGTCTACATCGGTTACTAAAATCAAAAACAAACGCCTCAAAAAGACACTCGTTAGCTATAGTCTTCTCACTATTTTCTTCTTTGCATTTAGCCGTATCTATGAGTCCCTTAGTTTTGGGGAGACGTCGCTTCATATGCACTATCTCTTTGCAGTTCCTCTACTAGGAGGCATCGTTCTGGCATTGTTGTTGAAAATCATGCCAAACCTAGGACGAATCAGCCTAAACTTGTGGAACTCGGCAGTTGCAGTCCTAACAACTGGAATGCTCTTTCGAGGAATTGTCAATCTATCAGGTCGTTCAACGACCCTAGATCAACCTTACTGGTATGTCGGCCTAGCCTTTGGTATTTTGGCTATTGCCTCGCTTTTCTTTCATAAGAAAAACAGTTAAAAATTAGCTTAAAAATTAAAAACTGGTTGCTGAGAGAAACAGCCAGTTTTCTTATTGAAGTTCATGACTATAGATCACAAATACCCATATTTTTTGTTTGGATTTTATGGGGCATGCGAATAGTTTTCTCGGTATAATAGTCCCATAGAAGATAAGGAGGCAAGAATATGCAGATGTATTTTGGAGATGTGTCACTTTGCTATAGTTATTCATTGGCAATGGCACTGGATGGCTATGGTTATGACTATAAAGCAGAGTTTTTAGAGGCAATCATGGCGATGGGAAATGGCGCTAGTATCGTAAAGGAAGATGACCAGCACCCTCTAGTATTTTTTGATAATGGAATGCCAGATCTTTCTATCTCTCATTCTTTAAAAATACTTGGATTTGACTATGAGGATTTCTATCTAAAAGATGGAACTGAAGTAGATTTGGAAGAGATTAAAGGAAAGTTAGAAACCTTTCTGTCCAATGGACCTGTCGTACTGGGACCTCTTGATATGGGCCATCTGACCTACAATCCTAATCACACAATCCTTTATGGTGTGGATCACTTCGTAACCGTGTATGGCATTGATCATCAGCACCTCTATTTGCATGATCCAGCTGGTTTTGCCTGCATGAAGGTTGCTTTTAATGACATATTAGAAGCCTGGAAGGCAGAGACTATTGACTATAAGCGTGGATCTTACTCCATGTGGGGAAATTTTAAGAAGGTCAAGAGTCCGAGTCAGACTGAAATCTATCAGGAAACGGCAAGGATTATGAAGAATCGATATTTGAATGGCCAAAACGGTGTTTTGGAATGCTATGCAAAAGCAGTTGCTGAAAACGGCTTAAATACTGAGCAAAAACAATTGCATCAGTATTTCAGCTTTAAACTTGCGGCTGTTCGAAATCTCTATCTCAGTAAATTCTTAAAGGCGTATGATCCAGAAGGGGCAAGATTAAAAGAGGAATTGGCATCTCTATTTGGCCAAGCTCATCTTTCATGTTTAAAAGAAGATTACCAAGAACTATCCCGCTTGCTCTGTCAGATAGCAGAAGTAGATGGTCTCTTTAAAGATTTATATATAAAGTAGTGACTATAAGCATAAAAAAATAGTTCGTAGAAGCAGTTTTTCTTAAAATGAAGAACTGCTTTTTGATTATGGTATAATGAAGTAAGAAAACACCTTAAACTACTAGAAAATGAAGGGAGAAATCCTGTGACTAGACCAAAAACCAAAGAGGAGCTAGTGTTAGCCTCTAAGGAAAACTATGAAAAACTTAATCTCCTAATTTCTCACCTAAGTGAAGAGGAGCTACAGACTCCTTTTGATTTTTCAAAAGACCAAAAGAAAAAAGAAGCTCACTGGAAAAGAGATAAAAATCTACGGGATGTCCTGATCCATCTCTATGAATGGCATCAGCTGCTTTTGATCTGGGTACATTCCAATCAAAAGGGTCTTGAAAGACCTTTTCTCCCTGAACCTTATAATTGGAAAACCTATGGAGAAATGAATGACGCATTTTGGAAGAAGCACCAGAAAACGACATTAGAAGAATCAACTAGACTCTTGGCGCAATCGCATAGAGAGGTTTTAGAGTTGATGGAAGGCTTTAGCAATGACCAACTCTTTACCAAAGGTATCTATAAGTGGACAGGAGGGACAAGTCTAGGTTCCTACTTTGTTAGTAGCACCTCCAGCCACTATGACTGGGCTATCAAAAAACTTAAAGCTCATCAGAAAAATTGTAAGACTAGCTAGTTGAAGTGCTATTGAAATTCACCAAAGGTTATTCTAAGCTTCGAATAACTTCATTCTCGTGATTTTTGAGTTCTTCTAGCTTTAGAATCCTTCAAAAATTAAAATTTAAGGCTATCATAGACTTAGAATAGTACTAAAACATTTATTTTAATGTAATTTTAAAGTTAGAATTACATGGATATCTATGAAGTTAGGGTATTCGATAGATAGGATTGTTCTATTCTGAAAGATTTAGGCTGTCAATTGTATAGGATAGTATTATTTTATGTTAGATTCCAGTAAAAATAATTTGATAGATAATATTAAAGAAAAATCATAATTTTGTTTAATATGGTATAATATTTCTAATAATTTAAACATAATGAGGTAGTAATTTATGGATGAAGTTTTATTTTTTGACGAAAATGACTTCGATATTCTTGATATTGACGGTTATGAACTAAAACCCTCAGCGTTTTTTAATAAGTTACCAGAAATAGCCCAACCATTAGTCAAAAATGCAAGTAAAATCTTGTCTGAAGTAGAAAAAATGTTATATTCTGCTCCAGCCTTTATCAATGTTGTCCAATCTAGTATACCTGAAGAGGTTTTTCAGGCAATTCTTTCTTCAGAACAACGGGAAGCAATTGCTCAAGGTGTGTTAAAATTAATGACCAAGAAAGATGGCTCTCTCTTGGCGGTATTAGTAAATACTAATACTAATAAAGTCATTGGAAATGTACCATTGAAGTCTGTTAAATTGACACCAGAATTAAATAAAGCGTTAGCTGATTATTCATCGCAAATTCAAATGGCACAGATTGCAGAAGAGATTCAAAATGTACAATTTGCTATTGAGGACGTTAGAAAAGGACAGGAGTCAGATAGACTTGCAATAGCCTATAGTTGTCAACAGAAACTTTTGCAGGCTAGAGAGATATCAAATCCAAACATTAGAACAATGATGTTACTGCAAGTTATTTCAGATGCAGAAGATAGTCGAAATCTCTTAATGCTTAGTCAAAAATCAAATGTAAATTTTATCAAAGAACAACCAGATTCTACTTGGGGTAAGTTATTCAAAGGTGATAAACCAGATAAAATTGAAGCTCGTATGAATGAGATTAGAGATGGATTAGCAGCCGTAAATATCGTTTCACTTTCAGCGGCAATAGCTTATAATGAGTTGGGCGAGAAACTGGCTGCTCAAAAAAGTTTGGATTACTTTGGGAAATTTATTAACGAAACTTATCTCAGTTCTCAAGAATTAGTAGAGAGACTTGATTTACTTGATCCTTCTCCTACAAATTACTGGACGAAAGAATTGCCAAAAATTGAAACTTCTATAATGAAATTGCCAAATAAACTAGATTCTATTGAGACAGAGGTGTTAGAATGAACGAAATAAAAAGATGTAAAACATGTACTAGGGATTTACCATCAAGTTATAAACACAATAAGTGTGAATCGTGTAGAAACAAAAAAATAGATGGAGCAAAAAGGATACTTAAAGTTGTTGAACGAGTTGGAGGTGTTGTTGCTCCAGTTGTAGTCGGTATGTTGTTGAATAAAACTAAGAATAAGAAGAAATAACCTAATCTATTGATTACCTAGAAAGGAAAACTTCAAATTGCCCTACAAATTTTTACTCTTTGACCTTGACCACACCTTGCTTGATTTTGATGCTGCTGAGGATGTAGCTTTGACACAACTTCTAAAAGAAGAAGGAGTTGCGGATATTCAAGCCTACAAAGACTATTACGTTCCCATGAACAAGGATCTCTGGAAGGATTTGGAGCAAAAGAAAATCAGCAAACAAGAACTGGTTAACACGCGCTTTTCTCGTTTATTTGCCCATTTCGAACAGGAAAAAGACGGTAGGTTACTTGCCCAGCGTTATCAATTTTACTTAGCTCAGCAGGGACAAACTCTTTCGGGCGCTCATGAACTCTTGGACAGCCTCATCGAGAGAGATTATGAGCTATACGCTGCGACAAATGGCATCACTGCCATTCAGACGGGACGTTTGGATCAATCTGGTCTGGCACCTTATTTCAATCAAGTTTTTATCTCCGAGCAGTTACAAACACAAAAACCTGATGCACTATTCTATGAAAAAATCGGTCAGCAGATTGCTGGATTTAGTAAAGAAAAGACGCTGATGATTGGAGATTCTCTAACCGCTGACATTCAAGGTGGCAATAATGCTGGCATAGATACTATCTGGTACAACCCTCATCACCTCGAAAATCACACACAAGCCCAGCCGACTTATGAAGTTCATTCTTACCAAGACTTGCTGGATTGTTTGGATGCTATGTAGTGCTTTTCCTCAGAGGGGATGATGTGGAAACTAAAGTCATTGAAGAGATTGACAATTTACTAAACCTCATCGAGAAGTATCAGTTAAAAGGTGTGGTTGCTCAAGTAAATTCGTTAAAAGAGTTAAAGTATATCATAAGCAATCATATAGAGTTAAGTACTCGAGAGAAGATGAATATCCACTATTCACTCTTTCTTCCTAGGGGTGGCTTATCTGAACTCTACTATATGGGCGCTAATTTTGAACGGATGAAGTCTGTAAATAATCAACTTTCCTATGCTATTGATACGATCGAAAAGTTTCTAATGGCTGATTGATACTGAGAATACTAATGTCAAATAATAGGATCAATAAGAGTATATATTAGAACTGTAAAAAGTGGTTTCAATAGCCACTTTTTGCTATAATAGAGGCAGTAAAAATGAAGGAGCAGGCTTTATGCAACACTCATCTTGGCATGCTTTGATTAAGGAGCAATTACCTGAGGGTTATTTTGGGAAAATCAATCAATTTATGAATCAAGTCTATGCTCAGGGAACTGTATACCCACCTAAGGAAAAAGTTTTTCAGGCTCTATTGACAACACCTCTAGAGGAGGTTAAGGTGGTGATTCTGGGTCAGGATCCTTATCACGGACCAGGTCAGGCGCAGGGCTTGAGTTTTTCGGTTCCAGATGCTATTCCAGCCCCGCCATCCTTGCAAAATATCTTGAAAGAATTAGGAGATGATGTTGGCGTTAAGGAATCCCATGATTTGACAGCTTGGGCTGAGCAAGGAGTCTTGCTTCTTAATGCTTGTTTGACGGTTCCTGCTGGCCAGGCCAATGGTCATGCGGGTCAAATATGGGAGCCTTTTACGGATGCTGTGATTGAGGTTGTCAATAATCTAGACAGACCTGTAGTTTTTGTACTCTGGGGAGCCTATGCACACAAGAAGAAGGCCCTGGTTACCAATCCTTACCACTTAATCATCGAATCAGCCCATCCCAGTCCTTTATCTGTTTACAGAGGATTTTGGGGTTCCAAGCCTTTTTCTAAGGCCAATGCATTCTTAAGAGAGACAGGACAAGAGCCAATCGATTGGCTTAGATAAGGAGAGAAGATGCCTCAGTTAGCGACGATTTGCTACATTGATAACGGAAAAGAACTGCTCATGCTCCATCGCAATAAGAAGCCCAACGATGTCCATGAAGGAAAATGGATTGGTGTGGGTGGAAAGCTAGAGCGAGGTGAGACTCCACAGGAATGTGCAGCGCGTGAAATCCTCGAAGAAACAGGGCTCAAAGCCAAGCCGGTTCTAAAAGGTGTTATCACTTTTCCAGAATTCACACCAGATTTAGACTGGTACACTTATGTTTTTAAAGTGACGGAGTTTGAGGGTGACTTGATTGACTGCAATGAGGGGACCTTAGAATGGGTTCCCTATGATGAAGTCTTGAGCAAGCCGACTTGGGAAGGTGACCACACCTTTGTTGAGTGGCTTTTAGAGGATAAACCCTTCTTTTCAGCTAAGTTTGTGTATGATGGGGATAAATTGTTGGATACCCAAGTTGATTTTTATGAATAAAGGAGAAAGCAAATGCTACTAATCAAAAATGGTCGTGTCATGGATCCTAAGTCTGGTTTGGATCAAGTGTGTGATGTTTTGGTCCAAGACGGAAAAATTGTCAAGATTGCGCCCGAAATCAAGAAAGAAGGAGTAGAGCTAATTGATGCTACTGGTCTAGTAGTTGCTCCTGGCTTGGTTGATATCCATGTCCATTTCCGTGAACCCGGTCAGACTCACAAGGAAGACATCCATACTGGGGCACTAGCGGCTGCTGCAGGTGGCTTTACAACTGTTGTCATGATGGCCAATACTAGTCCAACCATTTCGGATGTAGAGACTCTTCAAGAAGTTCTCCAGTCAGCTGCCAAGGAAAAGATTAACGTTAAGACAGTTGCGACCATTACTAAGAACTTTAATGGCCAAGACTTGACAGACTTTAAGGCGCTTTTAGAAGCTGGAGCCGTTGGTTTTTCAGATGATGGAATTCCGCTTGAGAGCAGTAAAGTGGTTAAGGAAGCCATGGAAGAAGCCAAAAAACTCAATACCTTTATCTGCCTTCATGAGGAAGATCCAGGTTTGAATGGAATTCTTGGCTTTAACGAAAACATCGCTAAAGAACATTTCCATATCTGTGGAGCGACAGGAGTGGCAGAATACGCTATGATTGCGCGTGATGTTATGATTGCCTATGCAACCAAGGCCCATGTTCACATCCAGCATTTGTCTAAGGAAGAAAGTGTCAAGGTAGTGGAATTCGCTCAAGGTTTGGGAGCACAAGTCACAGCAGAAGTAGCGCCACAGCATTTCTCTAAGACAGAAGCTCTTCTTTTAACTCAAGGTAGCAATGCCAAAATGAATCCTCCACTTCGTTTGGAGTCAGACCGTCGTGCCGTTATCGAAGGTCTCAAGTCAGGTGTTATCACAGTTATCGCGACAGACCACGCTCCTCACCATGCAGATGAGAAAAATGTAGAAGATATCACCAAAGCACCATCTGGTATGACTGGCTTGGAAACCTCTCTATCTCTCGGTTTAACTTATTTGGTGGAAGCTGGTGAGTTGAGCTTGATGGAATTGCTAGAAAAAATGACTGTTAATCCAGCCAAACTTTACAACTTTGAAGCAGGCTACTTAGCTGAAAATGGTCCAGCAGATATCACTATCTTTGATGCTAAGGCTGACCGCCTTGTGGACTCCCATTTTGCTTCGAAAGCAGCTAATTCACCATTTATCGGTGAAACTTTAAAAGGGCAGGTTAAATATACCATCTGTAAGGGACAAATCGTCTATCAAAACTAGATGGGATTCTGCTCTATAAACTATAAGAATAGAGAGCGTATATGTATCCAACCCATCAATTTAAAGATAAGTTTGTCTTATTTCTTAAGATATTCTTCCCTATCCTGATTTATCAATTTGCCAATTATTCTGCCTCATTTGTTGATACAACCATGACTGGGCAGTACAATACCATGGACTTGGCAGGAGTATCAACTGCAACGAGTCTATGGAACCCTTTCTTTACTTTTTTAACAGGGATTGTTTCGGCCATGGTTCCCATTATAGGCCATCATCTGGGACGGGGCAAAAAGGAGGAAGTGGCATCTGACTTTTACCAATTCATCTATTTAGCTTTCGGACTGTCTTTGGTCTTGCTTGGAATGGTAGTATTTTTAGCCCCCCCTGTCTTAAACAACATCGGACTAGAAGTTCAAGTGGCGGCAGTTGCAGTTTCCTATCTTTGGTACCTGTCTATTGGAATTATTCCCTTGTTGCTGTTCAGTGTCATTCGCTCTTTGTTGGATTCTCTTGGATTGACCAAGCTATCTATGTACCTCATGCTCCTATTACTTCCGCTCAATAGTGGTTTTAACTATCTTTTGATATATGGAGCTTTCGGTTTCCCTGAGCTTGGTGGCGCAGGAGCAGGGCTAGGAACTTCACTAGCCTATTGGGTTTTATTGGGTATTTCCCTGCTTGTTTTGTTCAAACAGGAAAGATTAAAAACGTTACATCTTGAAAAACGGATTCCATTCAATATAGATAAAATCAAGGAAGGTGTTCGGTTAGGTCTACCAATCGGAGGAACCGTATTTGCGGAAGTGGCTATTTTCTCCGTGGTGGGACTAATCATGGCTAAGTTTTCATCACTCATCATCGCTAGCCACCAGTCAGCTATGAACTTTTCGAGCCTCATGTACGCTTTCCCCATGAGTATTTCCTCTGCTATGGCGATTGTTGTGTCTTACGAGGTGGGGGCTAAACGTTTTGAGGATGCAAAAATCTATGCTCGTATAGGGAGAGTAACCGCCCTTATTTTTGCAGGTCTTACCCTGTCTTTTCTCTACATTTTTAGAGATCGTGTAGCAAGTTTATATGGAAATGACCCTCAGTTCATTGAAACAACTGCTGTATTTCTAACCTACAGTCTCTTTTTCCAGCTAGCTGATACCTTTGCGGCTCCGCTCCAAGGAATTTTAAGAGGGTATAAGGACACTATCGTTCCTTTCTATCTTGGTCTAATCGGGTATTGGGGAGTAGCGATACCTCTAGGATACCTACTAGATCAGGTAATTGACTTAGGGGCATTTGCTTACTGGATTGGGTTAATTGCCGGCTTGATTGTTTCTGGTTGTTTGTATCAAAGGCGTTTGAAAACCGTAATGAAAAGATTGAGCTAATTTTAAGAAATTATCCTGAAAAAACAACTTTGTGAAAAAAATGCTCTAACTAGAGAGAATCCCTGTTTTAACAGGGATTTATTTTTTTATATTGTGAAATTTTATTAGCCATATACTTTGACAGTGTATACTAAAAAAGGTAAAATAGTAAGGTAAGAACAAAGTTAGAAAGGCAAGATTATGTCAACTTTAGATAAGAATCTTTTGCTAGAGATGTTCCGTAAGATGGAAGAAATCCGTCGCATGGACTTAAAAATTGCTCAGTTAGTGAAAAAGGGGAAAGTTCCCGGTATGACTCACTTTTCTGTCGGAGAGGAAGCTGCTAACGTCGGAGCAATGCTGGCTCTTAATCCAGATGATCTGATTACCTCAAACCACCGTGGTCATGGTCAAGCTATTGCTAAGGGGATTGACCTTAACGGAATGATGGCTGAAATCCTTGGTAAGTACACCGGTACTTGTAAAGGAAAAGGCGGTTCCATGCATATCGCTGACCTGGATGCTGGGAACCTCGGTGCCAATGGTATCGTTGGTGGTGGTATGGGAATCGCTGTCGGTGCAGCCCTCAGTCAGCAAATGCAACATACTGGTAAAATCGTTGTCTGCTTCTTTGGAGATGGCGCGACCAACGAAGGTGTTTTCCACGAAGCAGTGAACATGGCTTCTATTTGGAAACTTCCTGTTATTTTCTACTGCATTAACAACGGTTACGGTATCTCTGCGGATATCAAGAAAATGACCAATGTGGAGCATATCCATCAACGTAGTGCGGCATATGGAATTCCTGGAATGTTTATCGAAGATGGAAACAATGTCATCGATGTCTATGAAGGATTTAAGAAAGCAGTAGATCATGTTCGTGGTGGCAATGGACCAGTCTTGATCGAAAGTGTAACCTATCGCTGGCTTGGTCACTCATCATCTGACCCTGGTAAATATCGTACGCGTGAAGAAGTAGAATTGTGGAAACAAAAAGACCCAATCGAAAACCTTCGCAAATACCTCATTGAGAACAATATTGCAAGTGCAGAAGAATTGGAAGAAATTCAAGCACAAGTCAAGGAAGCAGTAGAAGCTTCTGTTAAATTTGCGGAAGAAAGCCCATTCCCACCACTAGAATCCGCATTTGAAGATATTTACGCAGACTAAGGAGAAAGAGATAAAAATGGAAACAAAAACAATGTCGTTCCGTGACACCATTATCCTTGCTATGTCTGAGGAAATGCGTCGCGATGAAAATGTGTTCTTGATGGGAGAAGACGTCGGTGTCTTCGGAGGAGACTTCGGAACTTCTGTTGGAATGCTTGAAGAATTTGGCCCAGAGCGTGTCCGTGACTGTCCGATTTCTGAAGCCGCTATCTCTGGAGCAGCAGCAGGAGCAGCCATGACAGGACTTCGTCCAATTGTCGATATGACCTTCATGGACTTCTCGGTTATTGCCATGGACAATATCGTCAACCAAGCTGCTAAAACACGTTATATGTTTGGTGGTAAAGGTCAGGTTCCAATGACTGTCCGATGTGCAGCTGGTAACGGAGTTGGTTCTGCAGCTCAGCACTCTCAGTCTCTAGAGTCTTGGTTTACACACATCCCAGGTCTTAAGGTTGTAGCTCCAGGTACACCTGCTGACATGAAAGGACTTCTCAAGTCTTCTATCCGTGATAACAACCCTGTTATCATTCTTGAATACAAGTCCGAATTTAACCAAAAGGGGGAAGTGCCAGTTGATCCAGACTATACAATCCCACTTGGGGTTGGGGAAATCAAACGCGAAGGAACAGATGTAACAGTTGTTACTTACGGGAAAATGCTTCGTCGTGTGCTTCAAGCTGCTGAAGAATTAGCAGAAGAAGGAATTTCTGTTGAAATTGTAGACCCACGTACCCTCGTTCCGCTTGATAAGGATATCATCATTAACTCAGTGAAGAAGACTGGTAAGGTGGTGCTTGTCAACGATGCTCACAAAACAAGTGGCTATATCGGAGAGATTTCAGCTATTATTTCAGAATCAGAAGCATTTGATTATCTAGACGCACCAATCCGCCGTTGCGCCGGAGAAGATGTGCCAATGCCTTATGCGCAAAACCTTGAAAATGCAATGATTCCAACAGTTGAAAGCATCAAAGATGCAATCCGTAAGACATATAACAAAGAATAATACATAATATAAGTTATGTAAATTATAAGGATTTCTGACTTACTAACTTGAGTTATATTTTGTATCCAAGTTGTATGTAAAGTTGCGACAATTTTTTGACGAATCGATAATATTCGACAAAAAACTTAGTAAGTCTACTAGGTTGGCCGCCAGATAGCGGCAACCGTAGTAACTTGAGATACGTTCCGTGTCCAAGTTACTTGTAGAGTTGAACACGGGCTAAAAGCTCGGAAAAAAGATAAATCTCCTTGGCTTCATCGAAGCCAGCGTCGATTTCCTATTTTTCAGTCGCTTTTTACGCCCTTTGTATCATGTAATTGAATTCGGACGGAGGTCTGTGAAAAAAAGATAGATTTCCTTGTGTTCATCGAACACATCGTCAATCTCCTATTTTTTCATTGCCCTCTTCGTCCTAAATATCTTAGTATAGAATTGGAGAGGTCATGGCTGATGACAAGCTAAGAGCGACTCCTGCGGCTAGAAAGTTAGCGAATGATCTAGGGATCAACCTCTACGACGTTTCTGGCTCAGGTGCAAACGGTCGTGTCCACAAAGAAGACGTGGAAACTTATAAAGACACAAACGTGGTTCGCATTTCGCCACTTGCAAAACGAATTGCCCTCGAACATAACATTGCTTGGCAGGAAATCCAAGGAACAGGTCATCGTGGTAAGATCATGAAGAAGGACGTTTTGGCCTTGCTTCCTGAAAATATCGAAAACGACACCATCAAGTCTCCTGCTCAAATCGAAAAAGTGGAAGAAGTTCCAGACAATATCACTCCTTATGGTGAGATTGAGCGTATTCCAATGACACCAATGCGTAAGGTTATCGCGCAACGTATGGTTGAATCTTACCTAACTGCGCCAACTTTCACACTCAACTATGAAGTTGATATGACTGAAATGCTGGCCCTTCGTAAGAAGGTTCTTGATCCGATTATGGAAGCGACTGGTAAGAAGACTACTGTAACAGACCTTCTTTCACTCGCTGTTGTAAAAACATTGATGAAACACCCTTACATCAACGCTTCATTGACAGAAGACGGCAAGACCATTATCACTCATAACTATGTCAACCTTGCGATGGCGGTTGGGATGGATAACGGATTGATGACACCAGTTGTTTACAATGCTGAAAAGATGAGCTTGTCAGAGTTGGTTGTAGCCTTTAAGGATGTCATTGGTCGTACCTTGGATGGTAAATTGGCTCCAAGCGAACTGCAAAATTCAACCTTCACAATCAGTAACTTGGGAATGTTTGGTGTTCAGTCCTTTGGTCCGATTATTAACCAACCAAACTCAGCAATCCTCGGGGTTAGCTCAACAGTAGAGAAACCTGTTGTTGTCAATGGTGAGATTGTTATTCGTCCTATCATGAGCCTTGGTTTAACTATTGACCACCGTGTTGTAGATGGTATGGCTGGTGCTAAGTTTATGAAAGACTTGAAAGCCTTAATTGAGAACCCAATCTCAATGTTGGTTTAAGTTAGCTATTGTTATTTTAGAGTTTTAGATAAAGGAAGTAAGACATGGCCTTAGAAGTAATTATGCCAAAAGCCGGCGTGGATATGACAGA
The DNA here is from genome assembly GCF_003943825.1 of Streptococcus oralis. Lineage (GTDB taxonomy): Bacteria > Bacillota > Bacilli > Lactobacillales > Streptococcaceae > Streptococcus > Streptococcus oralis_CD. The sequence continues at coordinate 180,860 of NZ_RJNJ01000002.1, read as the reverse complement.
AGGACAAATCGTCCAATGGAATAAGAAAGTCGGAGAATTTGTAAAAGAAGGAGAAATCCTTTTGGAAATCATGACTGACAAAGTCAGCATGGAATTGGAAGCCGAAGAAGATGGATACTTGATTGCCATCCTCAAAGGAGATGGTGAAACTGTCCCTGTAACGGAAGTTATCGGTTACCTTGGGGAAGAAGGGGAAAACATCCCAACAGCTGGAGCAGCTGCGCCAGAATCAAAACCTGCACCTGCAGCTAGTGCCTCAAACGACGATGGTAAGAGCGATGATGCCTTTGATGTCGTTGTGATTGGTGGAGGTCCTGCTGGTTATGTTGCAGCCATTAAAGCTGCTCAACTTGGTGGTAAGGTTGCCCTTGTTGAAAAATCTGAACTCGGTGGAACTTGCTTGAACCGCGGCTGTATCCCAACTAAGACCTACCTTCACAATGCTGAAATCATCGAAAACATCGGTCATGCAGCAAATCGTGGTATCGTCATCGAAAATCCAAACTTCACTGTTGATATGGACAAACTTTTAGAAACTAAATCTAAAGTTGTCAATACCTTGGTAGGTGGTGTTGCGGGTCTTCTTCGTAGCTACGGAGTTACTGTTCATAAGGGTGTTGGTACAATCACTAAAGACAAGAATGTCTTGGTTAATGGTTCAGAGTTGCTTGAAACCAAGAAAATTATCCTTGCCGGTGGTTCAAAAGTCAGTAAGATTAACGTTCCTGGTATGGAATCTCCACTTGTCATGACCAGTGATGACATTCTTGAAATGAACGAAGTACCAGAAAGCCTCGTAATCATCGGTGGTGGCGTAGTCGGTATCGAACTCGGCCAAGCCTTCATGACATTTGGTTCAAAAGTAACTGTTATCGAAATGATGGACCGTATTGTTCCAGCTATGGATGCGGAAGTGTCTAAGAATCTTCGCTTGATTTTGGAACGCAAAGGCATGACTATCTTGACAGGTACAAAATTGCAAGAAATTATCGAGGAAGATGGTCAACTTCGTATCAAAGTTGAAGGAAAAGACGATATTATCGCAAGCAAAGCTCTTCTTTCAATTGGTCGTGTTCCAGATCTTGAAGGTATTGGCGATGTTGAGTTTGAATTGGATCGTGGTCGCATCAAGGTCAACGAATACATGGAAACTTCTGTTCCAGGTATCTACGCACCAGGTGATATTAATGGTACTAAGATGTTAGCGCACGCAGCCTTCCGTATGGGTGAAGTTGCCGCTGAAAATGCCCTTAAAGGAAATCATGCTGTTGCCAAATTGAACTTGACTCCTGCAGCCATTTACACTCTTCCTGAAGTAGCAGCAGTAGGTTTAACAGAAGAGCAAGCTCGCGAGAAATACGATGTTGCTATCGGTAAATTCAACTTTGCGGCTAACGGACGTGCCATTGCTTCTGATGCAGCTCAAGGTTTCGTTAAAGTCATTGCAGATAAGAAATACGGTGAAATCCTTGGTGTCCATATCATCGGTCCTGCAGCTGCAGAATTGATTAACGAGGCATCAAGCATTATCGAAATGGAAATCACTGTTGAGGAAATGCTGAAGACCATCCACGGACACCCAACCTACTCTGAAGTGATGTACGAAGCATTTGCGGATGTTCTAGGAATGGCTATCCATTCACCTAAGAAAAAATAAATAAGATTTTCAACTAAATTTTCTTAAAGTAGTACGGACGGCATGGACCTCTATTAGAGTTCCATGCCTAAAAATTGAGCCTCTTGTCTCAATTTTTCCGAGAAATGTAACGATAACACGTTACATTTCTTTTTACCACTTTAGAAAATTTGATTGCTATGAACAGAATTTAAAAACTAAATTTTTGGAAATACTATGAAATACATTATCAATCATTCAAACGACACTGCTTTTAATATCGCCTTGGAAGAATATGCCTTTAAACATCTTTTGGATGAGGATCAAATCTTCCTACTTTGGATTAACAAACCATCTATCATTGTTGGTCGTCACCAGAACACTATCGAAGAAATTAACCGTGAGTATGTTCGAGAAAATGGTATTGAGGTAGTTCGCCGTATCAGTGGTGGCGGAGCTGTTTACCACGATCTAAACAACCTCAACTACACCATCATTTCAAAAGAAGATGAAAACAAGGCCTTTGACTTCAAGAGCTTCTCAACTCCAGTTATCAATACCTTGGCTCAACTAGGCGTTAAAGCTGAGTTCACAGGCCGTAATGACCTTGAGATTGATGGCAAAAAATTCTGTGGCAATGCCCAAGCCTATATCAATGGCCGTATCATGCACCACGGTTGCTTGCTCTTTGACGTTGATTTGTCAGTCCTTGCTAATGCCCTCAAGGTTTCAAAAGATAAGTTTGAATCAAAAGGTGTGAAATCCGTCCGTGCTCGTGTAACCAATATTGTCAATGAATTACCAGAAAAAATCACAGTTGAAGAATTCCGTGATTTGCTATTGGAATACATGAAAAAAGAGTACCCAGAGATGACTGAATACGTTTTTTCTGAGGAAGAATTGGCTGAAATCAATCGCATCAAGGATACAAAGTTTGGTACTTGGGACTGGAACTACGGCAAATCACCTGAGTTTAACGTCCGTCGTGGAACAAAATTCACTAGTGGTAAGGTAGAAGTCTTTGCCAATGTTCTTGAATCAAAAATCCAAGACATCAAAATTTATGGTGACTTCTTTGGTATCGAGGACGTTGCTGCAGTAGAAGATGTCCTCCGTGACGTGAAATACGAACGCGAAGATGTTCTTAAGGCCTTAGAAACTATTGATATTACACGCTACTTTGCTGGTATTAGCCGTGAAGAAATCGCTGAAGCAGTAGTGGGGTAAGGAAAAAGAATCCATTTATGATGGATTCTTTTATTAGGGTTAAACTTAATAATCATGCTGATTAGATTATAATAGAGATGAAAAATGAAAAGGAGTTATTCATTAATGTTAGAAATTCCAGTAGAAAGTCTTAATCTATTTGAACAGTTAGACCGCAATGTTGTTGCTTTCTATAGAAATGAAGAAATTTATCAAACTGAAAGTTTAAATATAAGCATCACACAAGAACATTATGATAAGAAATACAAAGAGCTTCAACCTTTAGGATACCAAGCTGTTCAAATACCTTTAGGAATGGCTTTAGATAATGTAATCCAGCAAGCATATTTCCAAAATCTTATAATTGGCGGTCTTCTGCCCGATGAAATCAAAGTAAGCAAATTAGACTTAATGCCTTTGAAAGATATTGTTGATAGTTTTTGTATTATGTATGCTGCAGCGAATAACCGACTAGAACATAGTAAGGCTTATGAATTTATGAAAGATAAGACAGTATTCTTTATTGGTAAACTGTTAACTGACGATCTTAAAAATGGTGACGAAATTTCGTATATGGGAGTCGAAAGAGAATCAGCTGATGGAACTTCTTATGAAGCAGTAAAATGTTTTCTAACTAGAGAGAGTGCTGAGCAGTTCAATGATTCAAAAAAACCTATAAGCTCAGCAAATCTAGCCTATCTGCAAGCCTTTTGGGGTAAACCAGTAATTATAGAGCCACACCGTAACTACTGGATTGAGTTTAAATAACTAAAAAACGAAAGATAAAAGGAATTGATCTTTCGTTTTTTAGCGATAGTTGATTTACATAATTTATAATATGTAATATTCACAAACTGTCTAAAGCATTCTTTTGTTCATCGTTGACGATATGGGTATAGAGGTCAGTGACTTGTGTACTAGCGTGACCTAGCTGATGGCTAACCAAAACTTGCGATTTAGTAGCATCATAGAGCCTAGTCGCCAGGGTATGGCGTAGTTTGTGTGGAGTTACACGGACTTTGAAGTCCTCAGAGTATTTAGCAACCATCTTTTCAACGCTGGAAGCATCAATACGATTGGGAACACCCCGATAGAGTGTCAAAAAGAGAGCTGTATCCGTCTTTTCTGTCTTATAGCGTTGATTTCGAATGGCGAGATAATTCTCTATATAAGGCTTGGCAAAGGCAGCGACATTAACCGAGTCACGTTTCCCCCCCTTACGTGTGACATCAATGACCATCATTTTGAGATTAAGGTCTCTTAGATCCAGATTAACAGCTTCAGATAGGCGGACACCAGACGCCAAGAGAAGGGCAATAATGGCTAAATCACGTTCTTTATTTTTATTGAATGACGAGAGGGCACGATTTGAGAGCTGTTGTGGGTACTCCTGATCGATATAGGATAGAAAACCTTCTGTTTCATCACCTAGAAAGAGTTTTTGCTTGATGTTTTCAGCTCTAGCAGCAAGTGTTTCTTTCTTTTTCTTGGTTGAAACTTTCTTCATTACATTACGATAGAAATAAGGCTCTCCTTGGTCGTTTTCAACCTCCTCGGTCAGATACTTGTAAAGACTGGAAAGGGCTGACAAGGTTCGATTAATGGTCGTCTGAGAGACACCATGTTTGGTTGTATTGGCATTCAGCAAAGGTCGTTCACGTAGATACAGGATAAAGGATTCCATATCTTTCTTAGACATATTTTCCAAGACTGATAAAGGAATGTCAGACATTTTATCAACATTTGAAATACCAGACTCCAAAAGCCAGCTGAAAAATCGATCGTATTCCTTGAGATATTCGTACAAGGTTGTAAAACTGTAGGGAACAGCAAGCTTGGATTGGTAGTATTCCAGAACATACCATGGCATGATTTGTTTTAGTTTGTCGATTCGTTCCAGTAAAATCTCACGTTTCATGTATTTTCTCCATAATTAAGTCTACTAGTAGTATAGCATAGACTCATATATTTTTCAAGAAAATTATAGTTTTTCGGAAAGATGTTATAGGGGAGATTTAGGAATAGATAACTTTAAGCAAATAACCAAAAAATTCTTTAGAGTATTTTCTATATTTCATCATACTTGAGCAACATATTCGGAATCTTTTCTTCAAGACTCTTGCGAACTTTACCTTGAATTGCAGTGTCCATCTGGCTGTTTATGCTTGTAAAGGTTGATTTGGTTTCTGTAGCAATTTTCTTTGCTGCTTTATTAAAGTTATCTTTTAATTTATTTTTTGCTGTTATCGCTAACTTTGCTTCCGTAATGATTCGGTTTCTTTCCATCATTCGATACATTTGTTTCAATGCATATTGGTATTCTTCATCCGTGTAGTATTCATTCATTGGTGCTTGCATAATCTCTCCTTAATCTGTGAAATTCTTCGTCTAAATCATTTCTTTTTTTACGAAACTCGTTATCGTATTTTTCTCTCTCATCTTCGAGTTTAACCCTATGATCTCTGTATACTTGATTCGAAAAGTGTCTCAAATTTTCTATTTCTATAAAATAGTCTCTAACATCATCAGCACTTGTCTCAAATTTTCTCAAAATATGATACATTTTATCTACTTCTTCGGAAATTAGTTTTTCTAAGTTTGCATTTCGTTCGTCTAGATCAAGGACTTTGTTATCGAGTTTCTTCTTTTCCTGATAATATCGTTCTTCTAGAGTAAATAGTTCTCTTTCTTTCTCTTTTATTTCCTCCCATTTTACATCTTTTCTTTCCATTGTCGAAACTCCTTGCCTAATTGCTTGTCTGTTGCTACTGTTTTTTCGATAACTTCCTGTAATTGTTTATCCATATTTTCAAATGCTTGGGCGGAAGCATTCATCTTAGTGGCTGTTTGATTTGTCTCTGCCTGAAACGTATCGATAAACTGTGCTTGAGTAATACCTTGACTAGCAAAAATGGCATCAACCTCATAGGGAGCTAATGCTGTGTAGCTTGTAAAATCGATTTTTGACCAAATTTCTTGTAATTCCTGATTGGCTTTTTTGGCTAAGGCGCTCACTTCATCAGCTCCAGTTCTTGCTGCTGTAGCCATAGATGATGATAGGATAGAACCTTGAGCTGCATCTAAGTATATTTCCTCAGAACTACTAATACCACCTGATGACCATTTTGACTTCAAGTCCTTGTAATGAGCCATTCCTCGGAGACTGTTGGCATAGGCTCGATAAACACCACTGATTAAGGGTTTTCCTCCCTTGCCATCTATGACTTGACCAGTTACAGGATCAAACTCCCAGTCCTCAATTTTATGGCTCGAACCATCAATCCAATGAATCGTGCTAGGCATAGAATTTGTAATATCAATCGGACTGGTGTACCTTTCTGGGTGATTAGAGTCATTCCAACGTACTACATTATCATGTTTTCTACGGTAATCTATAAACATAGAAGGGTTGCTTTCAATAAATGCTTTTTCTTCCAGTGTAAGTCCACCATATTTAAACCAAGCATTAAAAGTGGTTGTAGGGATGTGGTATTTAGCTCCCACCTTCAGCATGTAAGATCCTTGTGAATAACCTGATAGTTGACTGACTTCATATCTAGGATCGTCCATAATCTCTTTTACAAATTGGTCAGCAACCTTATATTGTGGAGATAAGTAAGTTTGCCTTGCAATTATGGCACTATAGAAATCGCGTGAACCAAACATAGTTTTATTCACCGGACTATCAGGATCCGTTCCTGCAGCAATCACAGCTACATTTTTATAATCTGGTTTGCCGTTAACAATAGGTGCAACTGCCAGCCCATCAAAACCTGTTTCAATGTCAGACTTAGTGGCAACAACACGGAATTCTTGACCATCAGAGGTGGTAATCATATTTTTTTCATTTTCCAATAGATTATCGTCTTCTTTATTGACAATAGTATATGTTTGATTTTCATCACGATTTGCATATTCATCATTGACACTGTATACATTCTTCCCGTGATTTAATTCATTAAGTTGTTTATCAGTATAATTAAAATTCATTTACTGTTCTCCTGTTTCACCATTTGAATAAATCACTTTTACATTTTTTTCTGTAATTCCACGATGGTTTATCAAATATTGATTATCATCTTTTCGAGAACTATTTTGAAAATCTCTACTTCTTATTTCGTTATTTTGTTTATTAAATGCGATTATATAACTTAGTTGTTTGCTGTCAGAGAAAAATATTTTAACTTTTGCGCCCCAAGCATCAGACGGAATTGATGCATATGAAGGGTCTGTTATATGTACCTCCTCAATCCCTTCGTAGGAATTCTTTAAGGTGTTTACCAGACTAACTTCATACTCTCTATTTCGACGCTCTTCTTGAGACTTCCCTAACATACTAAACATAAAAACACCTCCTGCTGTAATGAATGCAACTAACAAAACGATTAGTAGCCTTCTATGACTTTTTTTAATTCCAGAATTGTTCATTTGAGTTTTTCTCCTTTTTCTTATTATACTATAAGATTTGTCTATATTACACTATAATAAGAAAAAGTTGATTTACTTCTATAAGGTCTTAGTAGGACTTTCTGAATCCGTTCCTGCAGCAATCACAGCTATACTTTTATAACCCGGTTTGCCGTTGACTATAGGTGCAACCGCCAAACCATCAAAACCAGTTCCTTTGTGAGACTTAGTTGCAACGACGCGGAATTCTTGTCCGTCAGAAGTGGTTATGGTGTTGGTTTCACCCTTTTTTAACTCGTTATCTGATTTAGCAGTAACAATGTTTGTTCGGTTTTCTTTACGCTGTGCGAACTCAGTATTAACACTGTAAACATTCGGACCTTGATTCAATTCATTAAGTTGTTTGTCTGTATACACGTATTTATTCATCATAGCTCCCCTTCTGAACCATTCGAATATTTAACTTTAACTTTTGACTTAGTAGAACCTCGCCTAGAATTTAAAAAATGTTGAAATTCTTCATCATCCTTATTATATACTCCAATCCTAATTTTATTCGAGTTTATATCAAAAGCTAAAACATGTTCTTTAGATGTTCCATCAAAAAATTTTAGTTTCACATCCGCCCCCCAAGCGTCTGAAGGAATTGAACTGTACGATGGATTCGTAATCGTTACCTCCTCAATCCCTTCATAGGAATTTTTTAAAGCGTTGACTAAGCTGACTTCGTACTCTCTATTCCGACGTTCTTCTTGAGACTTCCCTAACATACTAAACACAAAAACACCTCCTGCTGCGATAGTTGCGAGTAGTAAAACTATGAATAATGGTTTATAGCTTTTTCTTAATCTGTCTTTATTCATTATCATTTCCTCTTTTTCTCAGCATATTCATCATTGACACTATATACATTTTTCCCTTGATTTAATTCATTGAGTTGTTTATCAGTATAATTAAAATTCATTTACTGTTCCCCTCTTTCTTTGTTAGAGTATGTAACCGTAACTGTATTAGTTGTTATTCCTTTTCTTCGGTTAAGAAAATCTCGCTGTCCATAAGTCATACGACCATTGTAATTTTCTATCTCATCTAGGTTATGTGGAATTCCATAGAATATTTTTTCCCCATCTTCAAACAAAATATCAACCTTACAAGACCAGTCACCAGGAGGGTTCGTATATGTTGGATTGGAAATTTTGATTTCTTCTATCCCTTCATATGAATTCTTTAAGGCATTTACCAAACTAACTTCATACTCTCTATTCCGACGTTCTTCTTGGGATTTTCCTAACATACTAAATATAGAAACACCTCCTGCTGTAATGGCTACGAGTAACAAAACGATTAGTATCCTTTTATGGCTTTTTTTATTGCTGGAATTATTCATTTAAGCTTTTCCCCTTTTTCTACTTGAAAACTCTTCATTTACCATATAAATAGCAAAATCTTGGGTTAGATTATTCAACTGATTATCAGTATAATTAAATACCATTATTGCTCTCCTGTTTCACCATTTGAATATCGTACTAATATTGTAGATTCTGTTTTACCAATGTGTTTTTGAAGTATCGACCATTGTTGATCAATTTCTTCATTAGTATCCCCTTTCATAAGACCATCATGGTTTTCTTTATAGGTTAATCTGTGATTAATTCCATAAGTAATAGTTTGACTATCATTGAACTGTACTGAAATATCACAAGACCACGAACCCGGTTTGTCATTATTGTAAGGATCCATAATCTTAATCTCCTTAATCCCTTGGTAGGAATTCTTTAACGCATTAACCAGACTTACTTCATATTCTCTATTTCGACGCTCTTCTTGAGACTTCCCTAACAACCTAAACATAAAAATAGCTCCTGCTGTGATGGCTACGAGTAACAAAACGATTAGTAGTCTTATATATCTTTTTTTATTGCTGGAAATATTCATTTAAGCTTTTCTCCCTTTTCTCCTTGAAGACTTTTCGTTCACACTATAAACAGCATAATCTTGGTTTAAATTATTCATCAGTATAATGGAAATTCATCATAGTTCTCCTTGCTCGCTATCAGAATAAGTAATTCTCACTGACTTTAAAGTTTTCCCTCTATGAGTTTCTAAATACTGCCAATCTTCGTTTGTTTCTTGACGGCCACCATAATTGGTTTTATAGTTTAAATGATGATTAATTCCATATGAAAGAGTTCTTTCATCATTAAATTTAATTTCGACATCACAAGACCACGAACCTGGTGGGGTTGTATAATCAGGATTGGAAATCTTAATCTCCTCAATCCCTTCATAGGAATTCTTTAACGCATTCACCAAACTAACTTCATACTCTCTATTTCGACGTTCTTCTTGAGACTTCCCTAACAACCTAAACATAAAAACACCTCCTAATGTGATGAATACGAATAGTAAAACTATGAATAATGGTTTATAGCTTTTTCTTAATCTGTCTTTACTCATTATCATTCCCTCTTTTTCTCAGCAAATTCCGCATTGACACTATATACATTCTTCCCATACTTTAATTCATTGAGTTGTTTATCAGTATAACTAAATGCCATTATTGCTCTCCTTCGTCATTATTAGAATAAGTTACCCTAATTTTCGAAGCAGTTTTACCCTTGTTTTCATTTAAAAATTGTCGATCTTTTTCTCTATTTTCCCATTCCAATGAAGTATCTGTTATTTCTTCAGTGTCTAGAGAATATCCAACACTATACTTAATTTTTTCTTCATGTTTAAATTTGATTTCTACATCACAAGACCACGAACCAGGAGGGCTTGTGTATTCTGGATTGGAAATTTTAATCTCTTCAATCCCTTCATAGGAATTCTTTAAGGCATTCACCAAACTAAATTCATACACTCTATTCCGATGTTCTTCTTGCGATTTTCCTAACAACCTAAACATAAAAATAGCTCCTGCTGTGATGGTTGCGAGTAACAAAATGATTAGTATTCTTGTATGACTTTTTTTAATTCCAGAATTATTCATTTATGCTTTTCTCCTTTTTCTTATTATACAATATTCTAATCATTCTTAACAAAGTAAGGGGTAAAAATTATACTATATACTGAAAAATAGATTTCTAATTCTTAAAAAACCAAATCTTTTTTGATTTGGTTTTGAAGATTTATATTAATTTTATTCATACCGATTATACTCATCTTTTTTATGTATTACCATATAGCAGGATACCAAGATGACGAAAATTTTGATTAGGTAGGTTTCGTATCGATTAGTATCTATGGTTAGCTGAGACAAGACATTAATGATCGAATGTGTCATAACGCAAATCCAGAGACTCTTTGTTTTGATATAAAGAGCTGAGAGTATGAAAGAATTCGTCAGCAATCCAAATAAAAACGGTAGAATTTGCAGAGTTGCTAGGGAACCATCTATGTAAAAGAACAACAGATGCCAAATTGCCCAGCTGAAAAAGGTTAAGATTGTTGAGTAAAAATATGGCAACTTTTCTTGTAAAATTGGTTGAAAAACATATCGCCATCCAATCTCTTCTATACCACCAAAGACAATAAATTTGAAGAACATCAAAAATGGGAGATACCAGCTAAATTCTACTATTTTCCCACCAAACATTAGAAAAGAAAAATCAAGGATAATAAGGAAAAAAGATAATAAATAGTGTTTATAACTGGTATGAATGTTAAAAAAATCTTTTACAATCTTTTTAAAATGAATATGAAAATAGTGATTTGCAACAATTGTTCCCCAAAGAGCTGAAGAAATGCCACCTAGAAAGATTCCTAAAATAGATAATAGATTGGAATGAATAGAAAAATGATTCAAGAGAAAGAAAAGGAGACAAACTGATACTAACTGGCTAAATGTGCCTAGCAAATATACCGCAATTGCCTTATTTCTTTTCATTGAGAATCCTTTCAATAATATTTTACGTAAAATAAATTATGTAAACAGAACTTACAACAACAAATCCTTGACTTTTCCGATTTCACTTTTTGGAATCACCAGGTGAATCATATCCCCCAGATACATTCTAGTTGAGCCGTTAACTGTTTGGCTTTTGCCATTATGGACTTGGGTGGTGATGAGTACGTTATGTGGTAAATTGAGCTCGTGAACCTGTTTTCCAGCGATTTTGTCAGACACAGGGATTTCTATGAGGGTGACTTCTCCTTCGTCTGTCGCTTCTTCTGGTAGCATTTTTTCTAGCATAGCTTCATAGACTGGAGCACCCTTGAGCAGATCCATGACGATGTAGGCAACTAAGGTCACTAAGCCAAGTGGCATGAGGTTGCGAATATCTCCAACCATCTCGGTTACGAGTATCATAGCGGTTAAGGGAACCTTGGAAATTGCCCCAAAGTAGCCACTCATTCCCAGAATGACAAATATAGGAAATTGTTCCTGACTGACAAGCCCAAGGTTGACACAAATGACACCAACTAGGGCACCAAGTAAGGAACCAAGCGCCAAAATGGGTAGGAAAATTCCTCCTGGGAGGCCACTTCCATAACTAATCATACTCCAAACAAAGCGGATCAAAAAGTAAGCTAATAGAACTTGGAAACTAAAATTTTGCTCAGTTAAGGAAAGAACCAGCTGATTTCCACCACCAAGGATTTGTGGCAAGAAAATCCCGACTGGTATGATGAGAATAAAGGCGATAATTGGATAATATGCTCTGTCCAAATGAATTTTTTGACCAATCCAGTCATAAATTCGACCAACATTGAGTACAGCCTTCTCATAGAGAAAACCAGAAAGCCCGAGAAAAACTCCCATAAAGAGGTAAATCCAATACTGGTCTAGGGTCATGAGAGGAATGTTGTCTGGCATATCCAGTACGGGTGTTAGGCCAAATATGAGTAGTGAGACAAAGTTTGCTACGAGACTAGCTGCTAGAGTTGATACCCAGAAAAATCGTGAAAAATGGTGATAGACTTCCTCTACAACAAAGAGGAGACCTGCAATTGGTGCATTAAAGGCAGCGGCTAAACCTGCAGCAGCTCCACTGGCAATCAGGGAACGTTCCTCTACTGGGCTAGATTTGAGCCACTTGGCGATACCTTTACCACCAACTGCTCCAAGTTGAATACTTGGCCCTTCCCGACCTAGCATAAGGCCACTGGCAATAGCAAGAATACCTAGAATATATTTTTTCCAGAGGACACTCCACCAGTTAAGAGTCATTAGTCCCTTTAATTCGGCTTCGACTTGAGGAATTCCTGAACCCTTGATATCTTTTTCTGATCGAGTTAGTTTCGCACTAAGCCAGCAAACTATTACATAAAATAGGCCAATGATAAAAAGATTGCGCACTAAGTGCGCTTGATCTTGATAGAGTCCTTGTATCAGATGGAAACCCTTTTCGATTAAGAAACGAAAGGATCCGACGATTAGCCCGACGACGAGTCCAACAATGATTCCTCGCCCAACTTGGGATAATATGGTGCTTGAGGCAAAGGCAAATTCTTTCTTGGAACTGAATGTTTCTGACTGTTCCTCCATAATCATTTCCTCTTACTTGTCTTTCTTAGTTGAAACCAGTGTTTTGACTGGTTCAAAACTGGTTCGGTGAATTGGGGTGACACCTAATTTTTCCAGTCCTTCTAGGTGTTTAGCTGTTCCATAGCCTGCATTAGCTGTAAAATCATAGCCGGGATATTGGTTGTCATATTCCTTCATCAATTCATCCCGTGTCACCTTGGCCACTATAGATGCAGCTGCGATGGAGAGGGAGTTGGCATCTCCTTTGATAATGGAGGTTTGTGAAATTGGTAACTCCAGTTTCATGGCGTCTATCAAGAGGTGCTCAGGTTGCGGACTGAGCTGGGAGATTGCTTCTTTCATGGCTAGTTTGGTTGCTTCATAGATATTGACTTGGTCAATGACTTGATTATCCATGATTCCAATCCCGATTGCTAAGGCTTGGTCTTGAACAGCATGATAAATTTCCAGATGTTTCTTTTTAGGGATTTTTTTGCTATCGTTGAGGCCTTTAATCTTACAATTTTTGGGCAAGATAACAGCTGCAGCGACTACGGGTCCAGCCAGAGGACCACGGCCGACCTCATCAACACCTGCAATTAGGGTCAATCCTTGCTTATACAGTTCTTTTTCATAGGAAAGCATAGTTTCCAAACGAAGGTCTTCATCCAGTTCAGCCTGAATGGCTTTTTTACGCTTGTTGATTTCCTTTTGAACTCCAGAACGAGGATCTTTTTCGAATTCTAGAAAAAGAGGATTGTCTAATTCTTTGACAGTGGCAAGAAGTTCTTTGATTTCTTTAATCGTCGTCATCGATGTCGTCCAATGTATCTAAGGTATAGTTACCGAGTTTTCCATCACGGACTTCCTTGACGAAGAGGCTGTAAAAGCGGTCGTAGTCGTCTCGGAAACCAAGGGCACGGGTCATATCCATGATAATAACAGGTGCTTCTTCTTCTATTTTCATTTGTTTGAAGCGTTCAGCTAGCTTTTCTGGATAATGTTTTTTGAAATAATTGAGACCAAAAATGGTCACTTCATCCATTGGGAGTAGTTGATCTTTAATTGCCCCTGTTAGGGCTAGTTTCAAAGCAACGGTTTCGTCTTCGAACTTAGGCCAAAGAATCCCTGGTGTGTCTAGGATTTCCAGGTCTTTATTGGTTTTGAGCCACTGTTGCCCCTTGGTAACACCTGGTTTATTGCCGACAACTGCAATCTTTTTCCCAGCCAAACGGTTCATGAGAGTTGACTTACCGGCATTTGGAATTCCGATAATCATAGTCCGCAAGGTTTCGATCTTGATACCTCGTTCTTTCTGGCGTGCAATCTTATCAGCCATGAGCTTTTTAGCGGCATCCGTCACAACTTTTACAGTCACTTGCTCTTTGGAGTTGATAGCCAGAGTTTGGATTCCCTGTGATTCAAAATACTGACGCCATTCTTTGGTCATTGCAGGATCAGCCAGATCTGCCTTATTCAAAATCAAAAGCTTTGGTTTATCACCCACAATCTTGGTTAACATAGGATTTTGACTAGATAAAGGTAGCCGAGCATCCACCAAAATCGTCACAAAATCAACAAACTTTAAATTCTCCTGAACTTGCCGCCGAGCCTTAGACATGTGACCCGGAAACCATTGAATAGTAGCCATAATATTTTCCCCTTCCGACTAAAAAAACGTAGTAAAAACGTTTTCTTTCTTACTACCTATTCTATCATAAATGAGGAACTTTTGCACAGGCTTTGACCACAATAAATGATAAATAGTATTGGTCCGAAACATCCTTGATACCAGTAAGGATTTACTTGACTTTTTTTGTTTTCGGGTATATACTTAGTGTATACTAATTCGTGGAGGTAGTGCAATGAATACAGTAAAGACTCGAAAGGTGGGAAACTCTCTCACTGTGACCATTCCTAAAAATTTGGGTATGTCAGAAGGTCAAGAAATGGTTGTCTACAAAGGGATTGACGGAGTCATTGTCTTAGCTCCAAAACTGAAAGATCCTTTTGATGGAATTACTGATTTGAGAATGACAAACGATTTTGAAGGGGTAGGGTCACTTGATAGCGAAATTTGACTATATTCCTGAAAAGCAGGATATCATTTGGCTGGACTTTGATCCATCAGTCGGTCGAGAAATCCAGAAACGGCGACCTGCCTTGGTTGTTTCTAGGAGAGAATATGCCTTGCAAACTGGTTTTGTGGCTGTCTGTCCTATCACTCATGGCCAACAACGGTTGGCAGAAAAAGGCTTGCTCGTTCCTGTCTCGTCGGATAAGGTAGATGGTGCTGTCAATCCATTTCAACTTTATACCTTTGATTTTCGGATGCGTAATGCTCAAAAAATAACAAGAATGGACACACAATGTTTTCAGAAAGTCGTCCAACTTTACCAGTACATCTTTGGAGATACTTAAATCCTACCATGCATAGACAAGGTAGGATTTTTTCTATATGAGTAACCTATCTAAAAACGGATGAAGACAATTGAGGAGAATCCCTCTAGTCCAACTTTCTTGTGCAGATGATAGATGTTCTGCCTGAAGGCATTCTTTTAGAAAATCGCGGACTTGTTCTGGTGCAATTTCAAACTCAAAGACTTTCATCTTGTAGAAAAAGTCTATGAGATGCTCAGATAAGTAATCATCTGAAAAAGCTACTTCTCCACTTTTTCGAAATTCTAATAAGAGTCGAGCAAATCTGGATTTTTCATCAGGCAAATCACGAAAATAGGAATTAAGAAGCCAAGTCTGCTTCTGCTTTCGTTCAATCGGATCTTGATTTGCAATTCGCTGATCCTTTTCCAACTCCTTTTGGTTTTGTTTAGCCTTGATAGCCCGTTCGTCTCTATTCTTACCAAAGAGGATTTTTTCCCATTTTCGTTCTTCTTGGGTCAAGGTTTCTGTAAAGCCAAAGTAATCTTGATAGGCTCGTTCTGCAGGTCCCATAGCAAGAATGAGGTTGTCAGCGTATTGCTTGGCGATTTTATCTCTTTTCTTGCGTTCTTTCTCTGCTTGAATCCGTAAATGCTGCTCGTAGTCAATTTTCTCCTTGCCTAGTTTGACAAGGTAGAGTTGGTCATCGGTCTTACCAAGTAGAAAAGGTTTGATACACTTTTCCAGCACTTCTTCCATACGAGCCTTCTTATTTGGATCTGCCTTGGTCCAACTTCCGCCTTGAAAGACCTCTAGGAAGAGCTGATAGTCTCTCTCAGGCGCGAATTGATTGCCACGATTGGCTTTGAAAACACCTTTCTCCCAAAACCATTTTAGAAGTCGCTCGTCAAAATCGCTTTTATTAACCTTGATTTTTTCCTTTTTCTGAGCTTTTCTGGTTAGGTTTTCAACTTTTCTGAGTAGTTTTTCTTCCTCTTCTAGTTGCTGATCGAGGTTAATACGATGAAAATGGCGAACACAGTCGCTTCCGATAGGAAAGAGACGCTGAGCTGTGACAGTATTAAAGAGTTCGTAAGAGTATTTAATGGCATTCCCACAAACACAATTACTACGGCCAATACCATTAAAAATCAAGGAAACTTCATTCCATTCCTTGGTAGCTTGATCCCAAGTATCAGCTTTTGAAGCCTGTAAAACCGCATCGTGCAGGGATTTTCTAACTGGAAGTGTCATGAGGTCTCCTTTCTAGGTCATACTTTTACAACTTGAACCTCATCTTTGCCGAGTAAAATCAAGTATTTTTCAATGTTTTTAATCGAATAAGCTCGTGATAAAGCCTCTCCGTATAGGGCTAACTGACCACGGTAGCGGTCTATGAGTTGACTTAGTTGATCGTAACGGTCTGTCTTATAGTCGAAAAGAATAATTCTGTCCTCGTAAAGCAGATAGCCGTCCAAGATCCCACGAACAACAAAGTCTTCCTGACTCTTTTGGTCCCGCTTGAGCATAGAGAAAGGTTGCTCACGGTAGAGATGGTCAGTGTTGGTAAGAATCTCCTGACCAAGTGGTGTGTCAAAGAAAGCTAGGATTTTAGAAAGATTGATCTTATCTCTGACACCTGGGCTGGTTTGAACTTGTTTGAGAGTTTCTGTCAGGCTAGCAAGCGTTGGTCGCTGACTAAGGTCAATTCTCTGCATGAGTTCGTGAGTGGCACTACCAATCTCAGCTCCAGTTACTTTTTCTTTAGTTGAAAAATCAGGTAAATCAAAGCTGATTTTCTTCTCTGTTGATTGAGTTTGGTTAGTAATTTCTACCCCTTCCATATCCATAACGGGTTCGTAGAATTTCTTGATTTGGCTTGGGGTTTGAACGCTAGGAAGCTCAATGGCTGCACGGTGAAGAGTATTATAAACTTCCACCTCTTTCAGCATTTCCAAAGCTTCTTTGATAGTTTCAGACTGGCGGTTGTCTGCTTGAGAGCTGTCTTGTAAAGGGCTCTTGTTTTNCAATTCCCCGATAGCTTCTCTAGTCAACTGGTCTTCACCAACAAAGCGATAGCTAAAGTTGAGATTGTCCTTGGCAAAAACTTTACTGATAGCCCAGATCCAATCTTGGAAATTTCTTGCTTGCAGTCTGGTATTGCTATCTAATTTTCCGTTATTTGCTGCCGGGTATACCTTGGCTTCTAGCTTTTCGCGAGAGCCCTTACCGACAAGGTAGAGCTTTTTCTCAGCCCTCGTCATGGCAACATACAGCAGACGCATCTGCTCTGAATAGCTAGCCAATTGCAGTTCTTTCTCATTCTGCGTATAAGTTAGGCTAGGAATGGAGAGTTTGATGGTTTTAGGATAGTGTGCTTCCACTGCTCCTGTTTCCACTTTGGCAATGTATTTGACACCAAGCCCATTTTGACGACTGAGAATAACTTCTGACATCGAGTCTTGCTTGTTGAAGTCCTGATCCATGTTGAGGATAAAGACGTAAGGAAATTCCAATCCTTTGCTCTTGTGAATGGTCATAAGTTCCACGGCATTTTTAGGCGGTGCGACGGCTACGCTTGCGAGGTCATGCTGGGCTTCTAGGACTTGGTCAATCATACGGATAAAACGAGACAAGCCCTTGAAATTACTCTTTTCAAACTGGTCAGCTCGTAGAGCTAGGGCATAGAGATTGGCCTGTCTAGCTGAACCGTTTGGCAGGGCTCCAACATAGTCATAGTAAAAACGGTCATTATAAATCTTCCAAATCAAGTCATAGAGAGAGTGGGTTTTGGCATACAAGCGCCAAGAATCCAAGATATCCATGAACTGACTTAATTTTTCCGCTAGAGCTGTATGAATTAACTCTTTCTGGCTAGCTGCTTGTTTTTGAGCATTGACCAGTTTCTCATAGAGATTTTCTTGGACCTTATCTTCTACTTTCTGAAGGGACAAGCGTGCCAACTCGTCCTCATCAAAACCAAACATAGGAGACTTCATCAGAGCAACTAAGGCATAGTCTTGCAGGGGATTGTGAATGACACGCAGTGTGTCCAGCATAACTTGTACTTCTAGGGATTGGAGGTAATTGTTTTGCTCACCGTCGGTTTTAACTGGAATTCCGTACTCAGACAGGGCGAGGAGAATCTGGTCGTTTCGACTGCGGCTAGAGGTCAAAAGGGCAATTTCTTTGAAGGCAACACCTTTTTCCTGATGAAGCTTCAGGATTTCCTTGATGACCAGGCGCATTTCCCCAGTTAGTTTCGTGTCTGCATCACTTTCTTCTTCCTCTTGCACGTTGTCGTCCTTATCGTAAAGGAGAAATTCTGCCTTGTTGTCTGGATTAGGAGTCAGTTTGGTATTGGCAAAAACAAGATGGTGCATGCTGTCATAGTTGATTTCACCGACCTCTTGGTCCATAAGGCGTGCAAAAACATCATTGGTTGCAGACAACACTTCTGAACTACTACGGAAATTTTCCTTGAGGAGAATCAACTTGCCTTCTTGAGGATTCTGCGCATAGCGTTGGAATTTCTCATTGAAAATCTGCGGGTCTGCCTGACGGAAACGGTAGATGGACTGCTTGATATCTCCCACCATAAAGCGATTGTGACCATTCGACAGCAATTCCAGCATTCGTTCTTGAATGTGGTTAGTATCCTGATACTCATCAACCATGACTTCGTGGAATCGTTCCTGATATGCATCACGGACTTGTGGGAAATTCTCTAAAATCTCAATGGTATAATGGCTGATATCAGCAAATTCAAAGGCATTTTCCTGGCGTTTACGTTCACGATAAGCCTCCACAAAATCGCTCATAAAGTTTTGGAAAGTTTTAGCTAACTCCCAGGTCTCTCCATGATAACGTTCTTGATAGTCGAGAATCGTTATCTGGTCTGCTAGTTGTCCAAGTTTTGCAAACTGGGATTTTCTCTCCTCGTTATAAGCATCTGCAAGTGGCTTCAAATCAGCCTTTCGACTAGAGTTAGCAAGAGCCCGACCATTTTTCTCCTTAGAGATAGCAACAACATGTGAAAGAACTTTTTGATAAGCCTGACTATCAGACAAGTGATTTAAGGTGCCAATTTCATCCAAAACCTGTTGCACAGCTTCTAAATAGGCAGCTTTGGGAAACTCCTTAGCATCATTATCCAGATGATAACGGAAAAAGCTTTCCAAATCCCAAAGCGCCTGCTTGATTTGCTCGGTCAGTTTGTCTTTTTCAATTGCAAAGTCAGCTTCTTCAAACCCTTTGAGAAAAGAGTCGCTCAGCCATTTTTGGGGGCTACTGGTGGATTGAAGAAAATCATAGATTTTGTAGACTTGCTGGCGCAGACCACGTTCATCCTTGCCACGCCCTGCAAAGTTCTTAACCAAACGACTAAATTTCTCTTTATTTTCACCTTGGTAATGCTCTTCAAACACCTGATGAAAAACTTCATTTTTGAGGATTAACTGCTCACTTTCATTTTGTAGAATACGAAAATTGGGTGCAATATCAATCAGGTAGCCATGTTTACCGAGGAATTTTTGTGTGAAGGAGTCCATAGTTCCGATGGCCGCGTTGGGCAGATCTGCCAACTGTCGTCCCAAGTGTTGTTTGAGATCAACATCATCGGTTTCTTGGATCTGCTGGCTGATTTTTTTCTCCAAGCGTTCCTTGAGTTCGGTAGCAGCCTTGACAGTAAAGGTTGAGATAAAGAGTTGAGAAATTTCGACACCACGCGCTAACTGATCCAGAATACGCTCTGCCATGACAAAGGTTTTCCCTGAACCAGCAGACGCTGAGACTAGGATATTTTGCCCAGCAGTATAAATGGCTTCGATTTGCTCGGCAGTTTTCTTTTGTTCCTTGCTCGAACTCGCTTCTGCTTCTTGCAATTTTTGAATTTCTTCCTCAGTTAAAAAGGAAATAGGCTTCATCGATTCAACTCCTCTCTCATTTTTTCAAACCAAGCTTGCTTGAGTTTTTCTCCGACCAGTCGTTTGCCATCAGCTAGCTCTAACTTCTCTAGAAAACGAGCTTGACCTAGATGGTAGTTTGCTTCAAAGCCAGTAATAGCCTGATGTTGTTGAACGTATGGGGCAATACTTCTGCCATTCTCTGTGTATGGATTGATGGCGAACTGACCTTGTAAAATCTTCTCAGCTGCCTTCTTGTAAAGATGGGCATTGTAGTCCAATAAGAGCTGGAATTCCTCATCTGTCAGCTGATTGGCCTTGTTTTTGTTGTAAAATTCGCCCAAGTGACTGCTTTCTTTTTCTAAAAAGAGTCCTTGGTATTTCATTGACTTGCTAGCTTCAGCTACTGCTCCAGCCAAACTTTTAACAGCTAATAAAGATTGGACAGGCTCAGCCATTTCCAAGTACATAGCGCCGAAAAAGTTCTGCTCCCCTTCACTTTTTAGGGCAGCAAGATAGGTAGGCAGTTGGGAATTAAGCCCATTAAAGAAATGAGGAAACTGGAATTGGGTCAAACTAGACTTATAGTCCACCACTCCTAGTGCTCCATCAGCTTTCAAACGGTCGATTCGGTCAACCTTGCCTCGCACATGGACACTGCGACCATTATCCAATTGAATAAAGGCCTGGTCCTTGCCACCAAATGTTGCCTCCTCTTGGATGGTTTCAATGGCTGGATTATGACGAAGGATGTGGCCCGTAGTTCGCGCAACATCAAGAAGAACTTCCTTGGTAAATTGGGCTTCCAAACTTTCTTGATAAATAGCTTCAAATTCGCGTTCTTGGCTGGTTTCCTTGATAGCTTGCTCCAAACGCTGATCGAAGGAATTTTCAGCAGGTAGTTTCAAGGCACGTTCAAAAATACGGTGCAAGAAATTACCATGACTGCGAGCATCTGGACGCAGGCGCAATTCTTCCTGCAAACCTAAGACATAACGGAGGAAATAACTATATTCATTGCGGTAAAACTCCGTCAAACCAGAGGTAGACAGGTAAAACTCCTTGTCAGCAGGGTAGAGAGCCTGTAAGGTCTCTTTCTCTAATGGTTTGCTGCTTGGGCTAGTTGGGAGGGCTGGATTGGCAAGGCCTTTTTGGTCAAGTTTTTTCCCCATGACACGCGCCAGAACCTTAATAAATGTCAAATTATGCTCAGTATCAGTCGTCTCGCCCTGCTGATGATAGGCAACTAAGCTAGACAAGAGACTGTGATAAGAACCCATATCATCCTTAGACAGACTTTTTTGATGAATCTTCTTCTCTATTCGGCTAAATCCAAGACTCACCAGTTCCTGAAGATAGGCTGATTCCTTGCTCTCATTTTCATTGAGGAGGCTTGGAGCTGACAAAATCAACTGCTTACGAGCAGCATTGACTAAAGAAAGCATGGTATAGCGATTTTTCTTGAGGTTTTCACTACTTGCAATCAGTAATTGTGCTCCCTCTTCAGTCGCTTGGTTTAGGCTTTGTCTTTCTTCGTCTGTCAAAAGACTGGTGTTTTGCGCAATTTTTGGTAAATGATCCTGAGTCAGCCCGATGGCGTAGACAAAGTCAGCGGTCATAGGTGCAATCAGATCGTAACTCTGCACCAGAACAGTGTCCACTGTCGCTGGAATGGTGCGATACTGGGACAAACTCATCCCAGAATGGAGCAAGGCTAGGAAATCCTCTGGACTAACCTGTGAACCAGCAAAAACGGTCGCAAATTGTTCTAAAACATGGCAGAAAGCCTTCCAAACTTCGGCTTGTCTTTCCTGTTCTAGAGTTTCCATAGTAGCTGTCAATTCTTGCATCTGCTTGCTTAAAGCAGCATTTTTTAGAAAAGTATTCCACTTTTGCAAGAGATTTTCAGTCTTTTGCTTCCGACTGGCAAATAAGGTTTCAAGTGGCGCCAAAACTCGCAGACGAAGGGCATTCAAGCGTTCCAAATCAAATTTTCCATGGTGGGATTTGGTAAAGGTCTGCTGAAAAGCAGGCAAGCCATTGATGCCAAGGTAGCGGAGATATTGCTCAAAAGCATCAATATCCGCTTGGCTAAGGTCAGTATACAGACCAGTTCTGAGGAGATTAATCAAATCCTCCTGACGAAAACGGTAACGCTTCAAACGCAAAATAGATTCGACATACTGAGTCAAGGGATGATGAGCCATGGATTCACTTCTACCAAGATAAAAAGGAATCTGGTACTGGTCAAAAATAGTTTTCAGTGATAACTGATAAGATGCCACATCCCCCAGCAGAATACGGAAATTCTTGTAACTCAGTTCTGGGTGGTCATGTAATTTCTGACGAATGCTACGGGCTACTAATTCCAGCTCTTCTTTTTGCGTCAAACAAGACCAGATTTGCAGGTTTTCCCTGTCTTTCTCATCGATATCCAAGGTGAGTTCTGAAAAGTCATAAGAAGACTCCAGCAAACGAGAGGCCTTGTCAAAACTATCCATTTTCTCATGTGTCTGAGAACGATCCTGAGCAGTTGTTTGGTATTTTTCCCCCAAATGATGGAGAAATTCCACACTGGCTTGGTAGAGATTCCCTTCAGTGAACGGACTGATATAGGCTTTCTTGCTTGCATAAGCACCAATGACAATCTCGACACCTTTTCGATGGAGCAGATCCACCACATGCTCTTCCTCAGCAGAAAAACGGGTAAAGCCATCGATAACCAAGGCAATCTGACTAAAATCACTACTTACCTTGTCATTCTCAATAGCCTCAATCAAATGGGACAACTGACTTCCCTGAGCCAACTGACCTTGATTGAGATAGGCTGTTACTTTATCAAAAATCAAGAGTAAATCTGCTCTCTTGTCCTCATCCGTCAAACTTTCTAAGTCCAAAAAGCTCATCTGAGCAGTCGTCATCTCATGATAAAGTTCAACCAACTGCTGGATAAATTGAGATTCCTGCTTAATCGCACCATAAACACGCAAGTCCTTGGGATCTAGTTCCGCAAGACATTTATAAAAAGCCATCCCAAGACCGATGTCATCTAGACTCGTCTTAGCTGGCAAATCATTTAAAACCAGGTAACGAGCCATCTGAGCAAAACGCGTGACGGTAATCGCAAAAGAAGCCTGCTGGGACAAGCATTCCAGCACGGCGCGTTCCTTTTCAAATGAAAGAGAGTTGGGAGCAATGTAGAAAACCCGCTTACCAGCAGCAACTAGCTCTTCTGCCTCTCTCGTTAAAATTTCAGTCAAAGAAGTCCGAATATCAGTATAAAGTAATTTCATCTCAGCCTCGTTTGCTTTATCAAAGTTTCTTACTCTATTATAGCAAAGTTCGCTTCACAGTCCAAATCCAAAATTCTAGTTGATAATCATTTAATTAGCAAATCAATCATGCTTCATCATCCACTTTCATATGCTGAAAGATATAGAGGAAAAAGTCTTTGGAAACTTCAAAATGTCCATAGCGGAGGCGAGAAGTATAGTCTTTCCATTCAGGATGTTGTCTGGCTACTTCTATGGAACAATCTTTGACTGGCTGATAATACTCGACATTTCGTCTAAAGGGAAAGAATCCTTCAAATTGCTCTACTTGATAGGCTTTGTCATCTATAATTTTACCTACGGCTACAAAAGCCTGTAATTTATCTTGACTGTTCATATCGTATTTCGGACTATAGTATAAAAGATAGTCACCTTTTTTCATACGGTTTAAGGGGCCGCCCTTTCCATGACAGACCTGACAAAAATTTCCTTCAACTCCTCTTAAAACATGGTTCTTTGAAACAACTCCAACCCAATATCTAGGCATTTTTATCCTCCAACTCTACCAACATGCGATTAAAAACTTCTCTATCGTTAGATAGTTTTTCAAAAAATTCTTCATCAACACCTTCTACTAAAGGTAAAGCTTGATTGACCTTCTCTGCGCCAGACTTCGTCACTGAGACAAGTTTTGCCCGACTATCCTTTGGATGTTGATTGCGTTTAATGTAGTCCTTGTTCTCCAGTAGCCTAACAATCTGGGAAACCGTCATGACATCCATACCAGAGAACCGAGCAATATCAACTTGCGTCACATATTCCTCTCTATTAGACAGAAACAAGAGAGAGGTTAAAACGATAAATTGGGGCAAAGTGAGGCCAACTGATTTCAAAACTCTTTTTAAGTTGCTTTCCCACTTGTTGTAGACTTTGATGAAAAGAAGACCTGTAGACTCTGTTTCATCATTTTTGTAAATTGAATTAAATTGATACTTTGTCATTATTTCTCCTTGAATATTAAGTATACATATTATATAAGAATTTACTTTGTTTTTCAAGAAAAGGAAAGTCGAATGTTACAATTCTATCAGACATTTTATAGTCTATATGCTATAATAAAAGCAAAACACCTAGAAAAGGAAGTCTTATGATTAAACTACTAGCCTTGGATATGGACGGAACCCTCCTTAATGAAGCCAAAGAAATCCCGCAAGCCCACATCACTGCCATTCACCAAGCCATTGAAAAAGGTGTCAAACTGGTTCTCTGTACAGGTCGCCCGCTTTTCGGTGTCCTTCCCTACTATAAAAAACTAGGACTGGACCTCCAGAATGAGTATGTCATCGTCAATAACGGTTGTTCAACTCACCAGACCAGTGACTGGAATCTAGTTGACTGGCAAGAACTCAGTCCAGCTGACGTTGAATACCTCTATGACTTAGCAGAAAAAAGCGACGTCCAGTTGACCCTTTTTAATGAGGAACATTATTTTGTCCTCGGTGGCAAGCCTAATCAAATTGTTCAAAATGATGCCAAGCTCGTCTTTTCAGACCTGACTGAAATCTCCCTTGAGGACGCGACTAGTGGCAAGTATAGGATGTTCCAAGGTATGTTTTTAGGAACAAAAGAACAAACAGACGATTTTGAGCAGCGGTTTGCGACAGAACTCTGCCAACGATTTAGCGGCGTTCGTTCGCAGCCAGTCATTTATGAAGCGATGCCACTTGGAACTACCAAGGCTACTGCTCTTTCTCGACTAGCAGCGATTTTGAAGATCGAGCCCTCAGACATTATGGCCATGGGCGATGCCAATAACGATATCGAAATGCTTCAGTTTGCAGGACTTGGCATTGCTATGGGAAATGCCAGCGACCATGTCAAATCCCTTGCTAATGACGTTACAGTCAGCAATGAAGAAGAAGGCGTTGCACGCGCCATTGAGAAGTATATTTTATAAAAAGAAAAGCAAATAGCAGTAATTTCTGTCTATTTGCTTTTTTGCTATTTAACCAAATAAGCAATCAGGGTAATAATCCATAAATGCGCTGGGTAGAAAATATAAAAGAAATATTTACTCCAACTGGTTTCTTTTCCTCGCTGTCCATTATAAAGTGCCATAAAAGGAAATACGGTGATAAAGAGCCAGTCAGAATTGTAAAGCATCATTTCCAGTGTTTGGTGCCAAGTGTCGTAAATTTGGATGGAAGTCACTAACAAGAAGGCCCACAGAAAGGCATATAGGAGATTTCGCAATCCCTTGCGTCTTCGACAAGAGTAACTAATCAAGAGAAATGGTAGCATGGTGATACCACCCTCGGTAAAAAGACAACCGAAAATCAAGAGACCTGCAACCCCAATCCGACGCCACAACTTCTCCTTTTTATCCAACTCTTTTCTGGGAAAACCAATCCAAAGCATGGTGACACCGATGGCCAAAGTAAAGAAAATATTATTATTGACCATTACTCCTTTGGATGCAAATAGGGCATTGAGTAGGCTATTTCCGGCAAACATGATAAGCGCCCAAGACCAGAGACGGATGAGGTAGTTTTTCAAACTTCGAGTATGGATAAATCCTTCCATAGCCATATAGGCAAACCAAACTCCCACACAACGGGTCAAGGCGTGAAAGATACCTTCCCACAGAGGAGAAACGATCCCGGTAATATGTGGGATATGGTCTAGAACCATTACTGCCGCCATCAGATACTTCAACTGCGTCGCATTCCATTTTTTCATAATAAACCTCTTTCTTTTTGATTTACATAGAGTATAGCATACATTTCCACGTATAATCGTACACTCATCTTACATTTAAAAAGCCTATCTTACATTTTT
The DNA here is from genome assembly GCF_003943825.1 of Streptococcus oralis. GTDB lineage: Bacteria > Bacillota > Bacilli > Lactobacillales > Streptococcaceae > Streptococcus > Streptococcus oralis_CD. The sequence goes on along the minus strand of NZ_RJNJ01000002.1, from coordinate 154,769 downwards.
GTAAGACAGGCGTGAATATCAAAAATTTATTATAAAATTTATCTTCTAGTCGGTAATCCGTTGGTACATTTCTGGTCTTCTATCTCGAAACAGTCCCCAGTTGAGGCGTTCACTTGCTCCCTTATCAAGGTCATAAGTTGCTAACAGAACAGCTTCTCCTTGCCTTTCAGCTTTCTCTAGAATAGCTCCTATTTCATCCGTCATAAAGGACGAACCGTAGAAGTCAAGACTGGAACTTTGTCCACCATTTTCCTCACTAGGAGTGACTTCCTCCAAACCGTAACGATTGGCTGCAATGACTGGGACAATATTAGCTGCTGCGTGCCCTTGCATGGTACGTTGCCAGTGACCACAACTATCCGTATCCAAAATCGGCTCTGAACCGATAGCGGTTGGATAAAAGAGCAATTCAGCACCATTCAATGCAAGACAGCGCGCTGTTTCAGGGAACCATTGATCCCAACAGATACCGATCCCAATCTTAGCGTAGCGAGTATCCCAGACCTTGAAACCAGTGTTGCCAGGCGTAAAATAAAATTTTTCTTGATAATAATGATCATCTGGTATGTGGGTCTTCCGATAAACACCCAGCACTTCACCATCTGCATCAACGACGGCAATAGAGTTATACAAGACATTGCCATCTTTTTCGTAGAAACTAATGGGTAGAACAACTTCTAGTTCCTTAGCAATCACTTTAAAATGCTGGATGGCGGTATTTTCTGTCACTGACTGGGCATACTGGTAGTAGTCATATTGGCGTTCCTGACAGAAATAGGGACGTTCAAACAACTCGGGTAAGAGAATGATTTGTGCGCCTTGTTCTGCAGCCTGACGTACTAGACGTTCCGCTGTTTGGATATTTGTCGCCACATCCTTGGCGCATTGCATCTGGATCGCTGCAACTTTAACATTTCTCATCTTTTTCTCCTATTCTGGGATTTGTTGGGTGATACAGTGAATATTGCCACCACCTAAGAGAATATCTCTGGCTGGAATTCCTACGACCTTACGGTCTGGGAAACACTTGCTGAGGATATCTAGGGCCACTTGGTCATTGACATCCTCAAACTGGGGAACCAAGACAGACTTGTTGGCAATATAGAAATTGACATAGGAAGCTGCAAGACGTTCACCTGCATAACGCTCCTCTTCCCCTTCTTCATAGGTATAGCCTGGCAAATCTTCTTTAGTGACAACCTGACGAATAGCTGGGATTGGCAATTTATGAATGGTGAAGTGACGACCTTTTGCATCTGTTTCTTTTTCTAAAAGCTCAAGGTCAGCTACTGACATGGCATATTGGGGATCATTTTGATCATCTGTCCAAGCCAAGACAAGCTCTGCAGGACCGACAAAGGCTGCAACATTGTCAACGTGTTCATTGGTTTCGTCCTGATAAATACCATAAGGAAGCCAGACAACTTTTTCAGCGCCAAGGCTCTCTAATAAGGTGTTTTCAATTTGCTCTTTAGACAGGTGGGGATTGCGTCCAGGACTGAGTAAGCAACTTTCAGTCACAAGAATGGTTCCTTGACCATCGCTGTGTATCGCTCCTCCTTCCAGTACAAAAGGTTTGGCATCGTAAACAGGAATTTCCAAGGCCTCAGCAAGGCGACTGGCTACTTGGTCATCCTCTTCATAATCTTGATAAAGACCATCCACAGCGCCACCCCATGCATTAAAAGACCAATCGACTGCCAACTTTTCTCTTTTTTCATTGACGAGAATGGTCGGACCCGTATCACGGGCCCAGGCATCATTGGTAGGAATATCTAGATAAACGACCTTGTCTCCGAGATAGGATTGGGCTTCAGATTGATAGTCCTGCTCCACCAAGAGATAAACGGTTTCCCCTTCGGCTATGGTATTGATGATTTGGCTAAATGCTTTTTTTGCAGCCTTACCTTGGAAGGGCCATGAACCTGGTCGAGTCGGCCAGATCATGAGGGTACCATGATGAGGTTCATACTCTGCTGGCATACGATAGCCTAATTTCTTTGGACTGTCCATCATGATAATCTCCCTTTAAAATCTTGATAGCCAAAGGCTTTGACTAAGCTGCAGTCACCCTGCTCGTCCATAAGATAGAGACTTGGCAAGCCAATACCGTTAAAGGTATTATTTTTGACAAAGGAGTAGATTGCCATGTCTTCAAAGTAAAGTCTATCACCGATTTGGACTGGATTTTCAAAACTATAATCACCAATCACATCACCCGTCAGACAGGTATTGGAAGAAAGTCTATAGGTATGGGCTTTTTCCTGCGGTTCAAAGCCATTTCTCAAAGGTGGACGATAGGGCATCTCAAGTACATCAGGCATATGGCAGGTCGCGGACGCATCTAAAACCAAGATATCCATACCGTTTTCTACAATATCCAATACTTCAGTTGCTAGATAACCTGCATTAAGCGCAATGGCTTCACCCGGCTCGATATAGACTTCAAGATTGTAAGTATCTCTGATACGCTTAATTTCAGAAATCAGCAAATTAATATCGTAGTCTTCTCTCGTTATGTGGTGTCCGCCACCCATATTGAGCCATTTAACTTGATGCAAATAGGGTCCAAACTGAGCTTCTACTGCTTTCAAAGTTGTCTCTAAATCATCTGCCCCCTGCTCACAAAGGGTATGAAAATGAAGCCCATCCACTAAGTCCAGCAAATCACTCGGTATCTTGTCTGAAGTCACTCCAAAACGGGATCCAGGTGCACAAGGATCGTAGAGCGCGTGATCACCTTGGGTAGAACATTGAGGGTTGAGGCGCAAACCGACACTGATACCAGCCTCTCGACAACGAGCACCATGTTTACGCAACTGTCTCTCCGAGTTGAAGACGATATGGTCCGTTATCTCCAGCAATTCCTCCAAGTCTGCATCCTTGAAAGCAGGTGCAAATACATGGACTTCCCCCGGAAACTCTTCTCTAGCTAACTTAGCTTCATAGAGTCCACTAGCCGTTGTACCAGATAGATACTGGCTAATCATGGGGTAGGTTTTGTAGAGAGAATAAGCCTTCTGGGCCAGTAAAACCTTGCAACTGGCTTCTTCCTGAACTTGCTGTAAAATACGGCAGTTGGCTTCTAATTTGGCTAAGTCAATGACATAGGCTGGTGTGGGTACTTGTTCTAACTTCATTAGTCCACCATTTGCGGATTTTCAACCACAACCCAAGGTAATCCATACTCATTCAAAGCTTCCATGAATGGATCTGGATCCAACTCTTCAAGGTTGTAAACTCCAGGTTGTTTCCAAGTGCCATCCATCACTAATTTTGTCCCAATCATAGCTGGAACGCCTGTTGTGTAAGAAATAGCTTGTGAACCAACTTCTGCGTAACATTCCTGATGGTCGCAAACATTGTAGATGTAGATGGTCTTTTCAACACCGTCTTTGACACCTGTAAAGATACAGCCGATATTGGTTTTACCAACAGTGCGCGGGCCAAGGCTGGCTGGATCAGGAAGCAAGGCTTTCAAGAATTGAATCGGCACAATGTCTTGTCCATTAAAGTTAATAGCATCTGTACGAAGGAGACCAACGTTTTCCAAGCATTTCATATGCGTTAGATAAGATTGACCAAAAGTCATAAAGAAACGAATGCGTTTGACACCGGGAATGTTCTTGGCCAATGATTCAATTTCTTCATGGTGAAGGAGATACATGTCTTTTTGTCCAACCTGAGGGAAATCATACTCACGCTTGATTGACATGGCTTCGACTTCGACCCATTTTCCATCTTCCCAGTAAGAACCTGGCGCAGAAACCTCGCGGAGATTGATTTCTGGGTTAAAGTTTGTCGCAAATGGATAACCGTGGTCACCACCATTACAGTCTAGAATGTCGATATAGTGGATTTCATCAAAATAGTGTTTGAGGGCATATGCTGAAAAGACGCTGGTTACACCTGGGTCAAAGCCAGATCCAAGCAGAGCAGTCAAGCCTGCTTCTTTAAATTTTTCCTGATAAGCCCACTGCCATGAGTAGTCAAAGTAAGCTGTAAAACCAAGTTCCTTGCAGCGTTTTTCATAGATAGCGCGCCACTCAGGATCTTCTGTATCCTCTGCCTCGTAGTTGGCTGTGTCAATATAGTGGACACCTGTTGCCAAACAAGCATCCATAATAGTTAAGTCTTGGTATGGTAAAGCTACGTTCAAAACGGCTTCTGGCTTGTAGCTTTCAATCAAGGCAATGACTTCTTCGACATTATCAGCATCAAGAGCAGCTGTCTCAATCTTTGTACTTGTTTTACCTTCCAGTTTAGCCTTCAAGTCATCACATTTTGACTTGGTACGGCTAGCAATCATAATCTCTGTAAAGGTTTCGTTATCTTGGCAAATCTTTGAAATAGCAACTTGGGCAACGCCCCCACATCCAATAACTAATAAACGACTCATTTTTTTCTTTCCTCTTCTTCTAAAATGTCTTCTACATACTTGGGCAGCATAAAGGCCCCCACGTGTAAGTTTGCAGTATAGTATTCCGTGAAAAGCTGGCGTTTTTTCCAGCCTTCCTTGTCAAAATCTTTAACAGGGTGGTATTTTTTCGATGCAAATCCAAACAACCAATAGCCAGCTGGACTGGTTGGGATGTGCGCCTGATAGACCCGGCTGATTGGAAAGGCTTGATTGACCTTGCGGTGCATGCTTCGGCAAGCAGACTCATCTTCGTCAAAGAAAGGACTACCATGCTGGTAAATCATGATGCCGTCTTCTTTGAGAGCTCTATAGCTATTACCGTAAAATTCCTTGGTAAAGAGCCCTTCCGTATGTCCAAATGGATCTGTCGCATCGTTGATGATAATATCGTAATCATCCTCGCAGTTCCGTAAAAAGCGTAGACCATTTTGGTAGTAAATGGTAACACGAGGATCATCTAGCCCTGCAGCAAAGTCTGGGAAATACTCACGACAAACCTCTACCAACATTTCATCAGGTTCTACAATATCGATTTGCTCCAGTTCAGGATAGAGGGTTAATACTTGGGCAACACCGCCGTCGCCACCCCCAATAACCAATACTTTCTTAGGATTAGGATGGACAGCCATGGGTACGTGGACGGTCATTTCGTTGTAGACAAAATCATCCGCATCTGAGAATAAGACATGTCCATTTAAAATCAGTATTTTCCCAAAAGCTGGTGTATCCAAGACTTCGATATCCTGCCATTCACTTTTTCCAGCATAGAGTTGCTTGGCAGTTCTCAAGGACAATTTCACATCTGGAGTATGAACTTCAGAAAACCATAAATCCATCTAGTTCTCCTTTCTTTTAATGACGTTGATGTGATTGACTTCTGGATCTTCCGTCCCTTGGAGGGAGCAACCACGTTCTTTGGCAAATAGGATATAATCCACAATGTCTCGTGTAATGCGTTCACCTGGTGCTAGGATTGGAATCCCTGGAGGATAGCACATGACAAATTCTCCACAGACCTGTCCAACAGACTCATCCAAGGTCAAACTTCTTCTCTCTGAATAAAAGGCTTCCTGAGGAGACAGGACTAACTCGGGCTGGATATATTCACCAGCAATCAAGTCCTTCCCATCTCTCGAGTAGAGCCTCTTGATGTCAGCCAAAGCACCGACTAAGCGCTCGATGTCTTGGATGCGGTCACCGATTGAAATATAAGCCAAGATATTCCCAATATCCCCAAACTCGATCTGAATGTCGTATTCATCTCGCAAGAGATCATAAACCTCTATCCCTGTTAAGCCAATACCCTGAGTATAAACGGACAGCTTGGTCACGTCAAAATCACAGACCGACACACCGTCTATGAGCTCTTTTGAGTAGGCATAGTAACCACCGATAGCATTGATCTCACGACGAGCGTACTCGGAGAGCTCAATGACTTTCTCAAACGACTCTTTTCCACGAAGGGCTAAGTTGCGACGAGAAATATCCAAACTAGACATAAGTAGGTAAGAGGCAGATGTAGACTGGGTCAGGTTGATAATCTGACGAACATACTCAGGGTTCATCTGCTCCCCGATAAGTAAAATGGAGCTTTGGGTCAAACTCCCACCAGACTTATGCATAGAGACCGCCGCCATATCAGCTCCAGCGTCCATAGCTGACAATGGCAATTTGTCTGTAAAATGCAAATGCGCTCCATGGGCTTCATCCACTAAAACCAGCATGCCCGCTTTATGAGCCATCTCTGTTAATCCCTTAAGGTCTGAACAAATCCCATAATAGGTTGGATTGTTAATTAGGATAGCCTTGGCATCTGGATGCTCCTTAATTGCCTGCGCAACACGGTCATTTTCAAGACCTAAAGCAATGCCGATTTTAGGATCCACACTCATCTCGATATAGATGGGAATGGCACCACATAGAACCAACGCATTGATAGCAGATTTATGGACATTTCGCGGCAGAATAATCTTATCTCCAGCCTTGCAGGTGGAAAGAATCATAGTTTGAACAGATGAAGTTGTCCCCCCAATCATGAGAAAGGCATGGGCTGCACCAAAAGCATCCGCAGCTAATTCCTCCGCATCCCGAATAATCGAAATGGGGTGACCAAGATTATCCAATGGTTTCATCGAATTAACATCAATACCAACACATTTTTCCCCTAACAGTTCGACCAGTTCTGGATTTCCCCGCCCTCGCTTGTGACCTGGCACATCAAAGGGGACAATTCTTTTCTTGCGTAGCTTGACCAAGGCCTCATAAATTGGGGCTTGGTTTTGATCTAACTTCTTCAAGACATACTCCTTTACCATATTTTTAGCACCTCAAAAAGATAAAGGCGACTAAAGGTTGACTTATGAAAAAAGAGCAGGTCTTCACCTGCTCTGCAATCTTCTGACGTGTGTATTTTGGTTTCTGTTGAGTATGTCTGTTCCTGATGTTTCCTAACTCTCTAGTAGCAAATATTACGTACTTTATTGATCGTTTCACAAGATGACGTGTGCTTTCACCACACTAAAAATTTATGAATTAGGACAAACGTCCTAACATCAACTTATAAAAGTAGGCTTTTAACCCTATCAATAATGTGGCTTTTTAACCACGCTTCGGCATTCAACCCTGCCTGTCCGTAGGCATTTTTTACTCGGGTTTATATTTGCTAGAAAACATCATCTCATTTTCTAAGCCTTATAACTATACCATGTTTATAAGAGCTTGTAAAGGATTTTGTGAAACTTTTTTAAAGAATTTTGTTTTTTGTTCGTCAAATTCTGTTGAACTATAAAAAGAAATTGTTTTAAATCGTCATTTGCATAGGAAAAAAGAAACTACAACCATTAGCTGCTTCAATAATCTTAAAGTATAACTTGATATTGAAAATCAGTTCTTTTCATCAGATTTCATAAATATTTTCAGCTAGGAAGTGGGAATCAACTGCTCCAATTCTACTTCTGAAAGCTGTCCTTGATTGTAAAGTTTTCTAAGTAAGTCCTCATCTACGGTAATTGAATAGTAATCCGTCACAAACTCATGAAATTTCTCAAAACTATCAAAGAAATAGGATAACAACCATTCGCCACCATCCTGCTCTTGGTAGGTATTTTGATGCTCTTGACCGTCATACCAGATAAAGAAAGTTGTTTCATCTTTTTGCTCTTCTGAGTAAAGGTTTTGATACTTTTCATCCAGTCCTTTATAAAATCCGTCTATGATGTCTTGATTCCACTCATCCGCAGCAAATTGACTCAAACTACTTTCATGATCAAAGCCCTTTATAAGGATCATTTTATCAGTCAAAATCACATCTAGAGAATCACCAGAACCGTTGTTGATAAGGTAACGGATCCCATAGCTTTCCTCAGTCTTAACGATCAATCGAAGCCAGGTCTTATTTGGATCTGTTCGATACTCATCAATGACAAGCAAGGCATCTAAACGCGTCTTTGCATTTTCCCATTCAATTTTTCCCATCTCTTTAATCCTCCATCTTAAAGTTTAAAATTTATTATGCTTACAAATTCTATAACCAATTTCTATCTATCCCGTCCGACTACACGGTGGAATATTTCATCCACCAGACAAATCATCAGGTGTTTGATTTTCTAGATGTACATTCATCACGCACCTGACTAGCAGTTTGTAAAAGTAGTTAACAAATAGTCACTAAGACATTCCCCTTGAGAGTTAAGATTTTCTTATAAAAGTCCTTCATTTTTACAAAGCAGGTTCGAATGTCATCCTTGATTTCTTCCTCTTCATCAAGATAATCCCAAATATCGGGATACAAATCTGCCTTCTTGCATGCTTCCATGCTAAAGTTAGCTAGAGCCTTATCCATGTCAAAATTCTCTAAAGCTTGGACAATCTCAGTTATCTTTGAGTGTTCAGTATAGGCTATATACTCCGATACATTTTCTAAAGGAGTCACTCCCAAGACAGCTTCTCTCAAGGGATCGTCATCCATAAATTCTGAACTACTAAAACCTGTCATAACAAAGAGTAAGGCATCCCACATTTTGTCAATATCTATCAACGTATCATTTCCCTCAGGATAATCCTCTACCAAGTCAAGCAAATCCTCTTCCTGACAAGAATACCGCTTTATTTGGCTTAATTCATTGTCAGATAGATATTGATAATTAGCAATCATTCCCATAATGTTTCCTCCTATTGGTCCCCTTTCTTGAAAAAGGCAAGAAATCTACTGTTTTTGGACACTCCTCCTTATTTCTCCTTCTCATCTTCTGTCACTTCCCAGACTTCTGACTGATAACCCTCACCATCTATATCATAGCGCTGCATATAGCCTAAAAATTTTTCCTTTTTATTTGCCTTACCAGGCTTGAGAATGTTTACAGCCCAGAATCCGATAAGAATGACAACTAAAAGTGCTACTACTGTCTCCATACTACTTCTCCCTTGCCTAGCTTAATATCCTTCAATCCACTTTTCATTGTCCATAATGAAAGGCTTAGCTAGTCCATCACCTGTGTAATCCGCATATTTAGTGGATAGATACTTGTAACAATCTTCCTTGCTCGCAAACTTAATAGCTTGATAAGGCTCTTCAAAAGTCAGTTTCTCTACAAATAAGAAACCATCATCAGCTGGCACTAAAACACCAACGTGCCCGACAAAAAGATACTCCCCATCCAAATTATCATGCAACACAACAGACAACATTCGAGCTTTATCATTGAATTGAAACTGGGAAAAGAATTTCTCCATCTTCTGCGCGTGAACTTTTACATCCATCGTTGCTTCCGTCGCTACCCTAGAAAATAGAATATCAAACTCTTCCTTATCTTTCGCATCAAATACTTTTCCCTTATCGATAGCATCGTTATCCACAAAAAGTAGCTGATCATTCTTTTCAAGCTTTGGAATTGTGACCGAATTTTTCAAGAGCGCATAGCTATTGATGCGGCAGTTGGTCCCGACAAAGTCACCCTTTTTTTGATTCCAGAGATTGCTGATTTTCTCTACGTCGTATTCTGTCTTCGTAAAGGAGGCAAAATCCCCACTTAAGCCAGTAGAACCGACAGTCGCATTATAGTCTGTGACAAGATTGAAAAATGCATCAACACTATTTGGGTCCAAGTGAGCTGATAAGAGAGATTTGACCTCTTCGGTACTGACCTGATTGTTCAGATTGGTATATGAAGCCGTCCAAGGAACTTTATCCGAACTGGTCTGTGTCTGGTTTGCAGCTTCAGTGCTCGTATTATTTTGGTTACAAGCAGCCAAACCAAGAAATAAGGGCAAACACAGTCCCAAGGCTACTACTTTTCTCGATCGTTTCATGAAATTTCCTTTCTAAAGCACAAGTCTCTATTTTTCTTTAAACACTCTTCACTAATCCCTCATCCGGTAATCCGTGACTTAGCTTTATTATACTACATAAGTCAAAAAAAGACTGCACGAATCACCTATTCATAACAGTCTTTTTGAGTACGATTTTTATCGGATTATAAAACCTTTAGGCAATACCACCAGTTGCTGGTCCAATTCTTGGTAATGACTGGCTAGCGCTACAGAATCACGGTTTACAAGATAGTTTTCAGTTGATTGGTTAAAAATAGCTTGGATTTTTTGTCCATCATAATCCCATGCCAGAGATACCACATCTGACTTGATTTCTTGCAGACTATAGCTTCCATGTTGGATAATGCTTGAAACATCCTTGCGAAACTGAATCAATTTCTTCATGAAATGAAGCATGTCATTACTGTCTGAAACACGTTCCCAAGGCATGACACGACGACAATCTGGATCTGGTCCTCCATCTAATTCTAACTCAGTCCCATAGTAGAAACACGGTGTTCCCCTTTGCAAAAAGAGGCAGGCAAGGGCAGACTTAACAAGCTGGATATCTCCTTTGGCCGTTGCCAAAATGCGCTCCGTATCATGCGAATCCAAGAGATTGAACATCACTTCCGAAATCTGCTGTCTATAGTACATAGACTGGCTATTGATCTCATCGATAAATTGATGGGACTTCTTAACCCCACGTAAGAAATAATCCTTGATACTGTCAGAGAGAGGATAATTCATAACTGCGTGAAATTCATCGCCATTTAGCCAAGGCTGTGAAGTGTGCCAGACCTCTCCAAGAATATAAAGGTCAGGCTTTTTAGCCAAGACAGCCTTATGGAAATCTCTCCAAAATTGATGGTCTACTTCATTTGCTACATCCAGGCGCCATGCATCGATATCAAACTCTTCAATCCAGTAGGTCGCAACGCTTAGCAAATAGTCCCTCACTTGAGGATTGGCCGTATTGAGCTTAGGCATATAGCTGGCAAAGGCAAAGGTATGATAAGGGAGCTTTCTTGGATTCCTCAGCTTATCCTTGGTTACTGGGAATTCTTGAACATGGAACCAGTCTTTGTAAACAGAATCTTCACCATGCTTGAGGACATCTTGCCACTGTGGAGACTGATCCCCGATATGATTGAAAACAGCATCCAGCATGATTTTCATGCCTCTCTGATGGGCCTCCTCCACCAGTTTACGAAAGGTTTCCTTGTCTCCAAAATGATGGTCAATTTTAAAATAATCCGTTGTATTGTACTTGTGATTGCTTGGGGATTCAAAAATCGGACAGAGATAAAGTCCTGTAATCCCCAAATCTTGCAAGTAATCCAGATAGTCAATAATACCTTGTAAATCACCACCAAAGAAATCGCTCGTCTTTGGTTTGATAGAGGAATCCCAATCTAGGGCCCCTTCTGGAGAAATCTCAGGATTGCCTTTAGCAAAGCGTTCTGGGAAAATCTGGTACCATACCGTCCCTGCTACCCAGTCAGGAACATGGCAAGCATCAATCACATGGATATAAGGGATTTTAAATCCATTTCCTTCGTAATGAAGATTTTCTAGCGTGTTTTCAACACATCCCTTATCACCATACAGAATACTCTGACCTTGCTTATCCTTGAGTTCAAAGAGATACTGGAGTCGGGCATAGCCAACTGAAATCTCCACTTGCCAATAATCAAACAAAGCATCGGAAGTTACTTTACTCATCTCCTTACTATCTTCATAACGGTCCTCTATAAAGATAAAAGGATCACCATAATGTAAGTTGATGCTTTCAATATCATCTTTCTTGGTCCGGATGCGAATGTGCATTGTCTTGTCTTTATAAAGATAAGCATACTCCGACTCTGATCTGTGGTAAATGGCTGTTAATTCCATTGTTCTGTCTCCTAGTTTACTTTTATTCATCTTGCTGCGCAAACGTTTTCATAATTGTGATTCTAGTATACTACTTTCGTATTTTATTTGCAAGGCTTGTCCGCAGTTTCGAGTGGTTTGATTTTGAGAATATAAAAAAGCAGCCAGTCTTACAACTTGCTACTTTTCAAATGATGATTTACAACTATCTTTCCAACCATTCTATCTTTTTAAAATCCTTATTGTTATTGTGTTCATTTCGATAGGAATCTTGGGAAGAAGCCTTGTAAATACTTAAATACTGTTCTAAACTTGGAACGCGAAAAGTGATGTCCTCGAGATGAATCAGCTCTATATCCGATTCCGAAACTCCTGCAAAATTAGGTAAAGAATCAATACTTCCAAACTCAACACTCAGACCATCTTTTTGGAATTCATGCTCATGAATATCTATTAAGGCATAGCCTAAGTGTTTCATCACTTTCATTATCTTGTCCCAGTCATAAATTCTAAGATGATCAGGTGCTTCCCAACCTCTAGGGTCACCAGGCACATGAATGTCAATGTCAGATGGCTGCCATTCTTCATTTGAACGGTATTCAAAACCCAAAGACCCCATGAGCGTCGGAGTGATTCCGACTTGGTTTAAATGAGAACAAATTGTTCGAAATTCATCAAATAGAGAATTCATTCCTCCTCCAATCGTTGATATAGAACTTAATTTCGCAGTGAAGAATAAACTATTTTTTATCTTCTACTCTTTCGGTTTTGAAAATACTTCTACTCGCTGAGCTAGGACTTTGATTTCAACAGGTAGGTTATCTGATTTATCGCCGTCAACATCTGACTCCAATTCACTATCTGAAGAGATCTTAATATTACGCGCTCTGATATACTCAATATTATCATTACCGACAACATCTCCTTTTAGTAAGTCAGGAATGACGGATAATTTTGAGAATATAGAAGCATCTTTTAGAATCAAAATATTGGCATAGCCATCTTTGTCTTCTTCAAAGATTTTCTTATCAGCGAAGTAATTTGTCAAGAGAACCAAAACATGACTAGCTTCACCAACATAATTTCCATTTTCAGTCTCAACCTTAATGTTAAAGACCTGATCCGTCATCACGGACTTCATGGTATTTACAGCATAGGCTAAAATACCGAATTTTGTCTTGTCCTCGATTTCAACATTGTGAATCGCCTCAGGCAGAGAACCGATACTAAAAATATAACCAAAATAGTTATCATTTGCTTTACCGATATCAATCTTGTTGGTTAAGTTAAAATCGAGTTCATCAATCGCACCATCGATGTCTTGATTGATTTCCAAAAGTTTCGTAATGAGGTTACCCGTCCCACCAGGGATAATCCCTAACTTAGGAATGAAGTCTCTCTCAGCAATACCTGAAATAACTTCATTGACAGTCCCATCTCCACCAAAACACACCACTGCATCATACTGCTCACGAGACGCTTCCTCAGCAAAATGTGTTGCATCCAGTGCTTTTTCGGTAATTTTTGTTTCCACCTGCTCAAAATAATCCTTGGCCTTATTCTCCAGCTTGACCTTATAATCCAAAGCCTTTTCCCCACCAGAGGTAGGGTTGATAATTAACATTACTTTTTTCATTAATAGTACTCCTTAATTTTTAAATAGAAATGTTAGTGTAACTACATCAGTCATTACATATAATGCTATTATATAATGAAAACTCAGAAAAGGGAACTTTGACGTACCGGAGATTAATATAATTTTATTCTATTTTCCCATCACCTTTAAGGATTCATCCAAATCAGAATAAGTTTTATCCTTTATCCAATAAGGAATACCATAAGCTGCCTCTGCCACCAAGTGAGATGGCGTTTCTACTTACAATAGTCTTTTATTTTATCAGCATATTCAGTCAAAAGATTTTTTGAATAAATTTTTTCATTACTTGAATTTCTAACTTCTTTCCAAAGAATAGAAGCTATTTTTAACTTGTTTGAGTAGTTACGACTATTTTCGTCTGCACAGAAATCCTTAAAAAATTGATTCCATTGACACACCGAATGGTCATACTTGGCATAATCTGAATCTCCATAATAAACTTTTAGCATATCTTGGATTGTAAAACTCAAATCATTTTCTCTTTTTGCCTTTCTCCAGGCTGTAGCCATATCAGCAGTAAATTTAAAGGGCGAAACACTTGTTAAAGTTGAAAAATATTCTCTAAAGTGTGCATTAAAGGAGAATCCACATTCAAGTAAAGGCGTATCTAAAGTAACGACTTCTACTTGTTTCTTCTTGCTTTTTATTGATGATTTTTTAATCAAATTCCCCTTAAAGTACTGCTCAATGATATCATTGAGTTCCTGTTTTGTACCTCTATATTCAAGTCCTAATGACTTGCATATCTGTGAAAGTTCATCACGATACCAGTAGTATTTATTAAACTCATCAAAGGATGAGATTTTATCAAACTCAGGTCTGCTCTCTATCAATATAACACCTCCTTAAAGCCAATTTAGGTTGTCATCTCAAAATAATGGAGTTTTAGTTCCTTTATTTTGAGGATTAGCTACGTTTCGCTAACAAACTCACACTCTCAGCGGTTCGGACTTACCGTATCATCCGTGAAAAAATAATCCTCACAAAATACTTCGTTTTGATATTGTTCCATTCGTAAACTGAACCTACAATGTCTCCAATAATTGCCCTAGCATAAGATTTGCCACCTTCTAAGTTTTTATAATCTACTCTCAGCTTCTCTAGTATTCTTTTTTCTCCATAATTAAAATAGATATTTTTATAGCAACTCCTATGGTAATAATACTGACAAAAACCATTCCAATAAAAATCATTAATCTCGAATTCTTTAAGAAAAACTCTACAACATTAGTCAGTAAATCTGATTTTGCTTTAAAAAAACTAGACAGAGCAAATACTGTAAAGTATGTTATAACCATGATTAGCCTACCTTTTTCAGCACCGTACTTAAGGATAAACGGAAGTTGAATAGCTGATATCAAAATACTTGCAACTAATGTAATTAGTGAGATAAATATGATGCTGTCTATTAACATCTCTTTTTTTATTACCAATTGAACAAATAAACAAACTGAACCTACTAATCCAAAAACAAACGCAAAAAACAATTTACTTAATACAAAGCTACTCTTTTTAATCGGCATTGAAAAGGCAAATTGTTCAAATTTCGATTTCGTATCATAACCAAAAGCGACTGCAGTTAAAATTAACGGTATCATTGTACAAATAAGCGGTATCATAAAAATTTCATTTTCATACACACCATACACAATGAGGGCAATACAGAGAGCAATTGTTAATAGTAGTGTTTTCTTTAAAGTAGCTATATCTTTTAATATCAATGCAGTCATTATCTTTTACCTCCTTTCACAAAATATATCATAATATCTTCGATAGACGGCTTTTGTAATCTGATTCCATCTGGAACAAGATTTCTTTTAACAAGCAACTCTTGTCCGAATGAGTGTATCCTTCTTCCAATTATGGCTTCCTCATCAAGATTTTTAACTTCTTCATTAGATAAAGTACAGATACCATAGTTTTCTTTGAGTTCATCCTTTGGTTCAACAAAAAGAACTTTACCATCATTGATAAAAGCAATATAATCCGCCACTTTCTCTAAATCTGATAGGATATGTGACGATATTAAAATTGTATGATTCTCATCTTGAATAAAGTCAAGAAGAAAATCTAAAATTTCCTCCCTTACAATCGGATCCAATCCACTCGTAGCTTCATCCAAAATGAGAATTTCTGCTTTATGAGATAAAGCTACTGCCATCGATAATTTCATTCTCATTCCACGAGAATAACTTTTAATAGCCTGTTTTTCAGATAAATTAAATTTTTTTATTAATTGATAGAAAAATTCTCTGTCCCATTTTGAATATACCCTTGAACAAAATTTTTCCAAATCAACAAGTGTCATTTCTTCCGGCACTAATAAATCATCAAACACTACTCCGATTTTATCTTTCAATTCAAGACTATTAGGATTATCATAATCTAAAATTTTAATTTCTCCTGAATCTTTCTTAAGTAATCCTAACAATAATTTTATGGTTGTACTTTTACCAGCACCGTTTTGGCCAATATATCCGACAATAGAGCCTTTAGGAATAGCAAAATCTATCGGACCTAATGTAAAGTCATCAAACTTTTTAACCAAGTTTTTGATTTCAATAGCAAAATCACTCATATTTTCCCTCCATATAACTACTAAACATCTCTACCAACTCATCATTGGTTACACCTGCAATAGCTGAAAGCTCAAGAATATCTTGCATCTTTGATTCGATTCGTTTCAAATATTCTTCTCGAATAAGCTCTTTATTTTGAGCTGCAACAAAATTACCTTTACCTTGAACTGAATTAATGAAACCATCAAGTTCCAGTTCATCAAAAGCTCTTTTAGCAGTTATCATACTCACTCGAAGTTCTTTAGCTAAGAATCTGATTGATGGCAATTGCTCGCCAACCTTTAATTCTCCCGAAATAATCTGAGCCTTTATTTGATTTTTTATCTGTAAATAAATCGGATTATCACTTGAATTATCAATTTGTATATTCACCCTCCATATCCTCCTAACTATCCATCTGTTTTACCTGTTTATATTATACCATAACAGTTATATTAGTTCAATATTTAACAATCTGTATGAGCCATATTATCGTTTAAATTGATTACTTTTCAATTTCAATTTTTAATATAACAAAAAGCCTTACAATCAAGGCTTTTCTTAATCACTTTCATTCACAGGTTTATACGTTTTTACCATCAACAGCACAGGCCATGACCGTATCATCCGTGAAAAAACAATCCTCACAAAATAAAGAAAAATCCTTCGTTTTGATATTGTTCCATTCGTAAACTAAACCTACAATATCTCCAATAATTGCTCCTAGCATCCGTTTCCTCCTTATGGCATATCAGATTCGTTACACATTTCTAATGAGTCACTCTTTAAAAATGGCACCACCAAATCAATCCACTCATAAGGTAGGTAAGCTGATAAATAGCCGTGGTTATAGCCCTTTGCTTCATAGAAAATTGTATTTGAATGTAGCTGATGAAATAATTTCGCTGATTCTTTCACACAGTTCAATTCTTTTTCACCATAGATATACAGAACCTGAGCCTTGCTAGCAGAAATCATATCTTTCAGCTTGTAACATCCCATATAGTTTTTGTAAATGGTCACCAATGTTTTGATAGGCGTCCTTGGCAAATCCTCCAAATAATAAGCTTTTATTTCCTCTGGATAAGCCAGTTTAGGATAGAGTTTGTTCATCATGCTTAACTGAAGTTTGCAAGAGAATTTATTGAACATCAGTTTACCAAATAGAGACACTAGAAAGATGCTGATTTTAGCTAACCTTGGTTGAGGAATACAGAGGCTTCCATCTATGATGGCCTTCTCAGCAATTTCACTGTCTAAAGACAAAAGCTCTATGGCAATTTGACCACCAAGTGAAACACCACCGATTGCAAATAATTTCCCACCACAGTTTGCTTTGATATAGTCTAGAATCTCCAAAGCAGAATCTTCAGTAGAAACATAATCAAGTTGATATTCCTCGCCGTGGCCATTCAAAGTGGGTAGAATAATACGGTATTCTTCTGACAAGATTCGTGCTTGACGAAGATAATTCCACCAAGAACTGCCACCACCATGTATCAGTAAAATAGGAGGCAAATTCTTATCACCAAATTCATGGAATTTCATGTTTAAACTCCTTACTGTAGGACTTTCACTAGCTACACCCATGTTTAATCAGCTCGTACAAGCAGTGATGTCTCATCAAATAGAATAGTCTCTAACATTGATTATCTAGAATGACCACACCTTACTTTCAATAATGGATATCCTGATCTAAATTTTAAAATGTTGTTTCCTTACTAATTCTATTACTCGCCAATATAGTATAAATCAAATAACCAATAAAAATGATAATAAAAATAAGATTAATTTTTAACACAAAATAGAGATTTAACAAATTTGCGAATGCATGAAATAATACACAGTATCCCACAGATTTCGTTTGACGGTAAAGAAGCCCTAAAACAAAACTTAAAAATAATGTATATATAAAAAATAAAATAAAAGGAAATCCTTGATGACTTTCTCCAACTATAAACCATAAAGGCAGATGCCATATTCCCCAAATTGATCCTACAATCAAATTAGATTGCCAATAAGTATATTTTTTATCAAGTAATGGTTGTAATATTCCTCTCCATCCTAATTCTTCATGTCCACCACCAAAAAAAATTAGTTGTATAAAGAATAATGGCATCAGATAAATTGATACTCCGTTTAATTCTAAGGAAGATACAGAAAATAGTATCAAAATTGCTAACATATGATAAATGAAATAAATACTACTATTTTCTATCTTATTAAATAAAAAATGTTTAAATTTTATATTATTACTTTTTAAATAAAAGCCACTTGCAATAGCTGGTCCAAGTGCACCAACTATATGTAATATTCTTCCTATAAATGTCTCTAATCCCAAAATATAAGATTGTGTAAATATGGCAAGAAGCCCCCAAGATATATAAGTAATTCCAAATGTAAAACAAAGATAATTTTTTAAATTCCTTTTATCAATTTCTGTCATTTTTTTCTTCCTAATCTTGATTGTTTTATGAATAATATTTTTACTGCTTCTTAGTTGTTATCGATTATAACTACCTATATTCTATCATAAAAATACAAAAAAGCCTTACAATCAAGGCTTTTCACTATTCATTTCGTCAATACTTTAGTTTCGTAGATTCAGATTCGCATGATTAAAACTAGTCAATTTTTTCTATGATATTTCCAAGTTTATCCAATACAAGACAGGAATGATCATTTAGTGGAATTATGGGAACACTAACGAGTTCTTCTGCTCTATCCTTATTAGCTTTATCATTCCAGGAATCATAATGGACACTAATTAAAAACTGACTAAAGAGTCCTAATCCATTTTTTATCTTTATCTGATGATCTGAATTATCATTAGGTGAGACATAGACTTTTTCTCCTAATAATAGGGCTCCTGCAGAAAACCCTATAACTTTTGCCCCTTTATTAAGCATATGATCGATATAATTTTTGAACTCCTGATTGACATAAGCAGCTATATATTTTTCCGTATTTCCTCCACCGATGATGATTAGATCAGCATCTAAATAGCTATCAAAATCAATCTGCTCAGTGTCCAAAAGTAAGTAATCAGTGTTTAGATTAGGAAATTGACTTTGGAAAACTTCCGTGTACTTTTTCATATAGGGTTGCCAATTATCTCGAAAAACTGTAAAAATAACAATTCTTTCAATCTTGCTTGATAATACAATTTTATCAACAATGCTATATTTCGTTATTGGGGGATTCCCACCCATCAAAAAAATTTGTTCTTTCAAGTTAACACACTTTCTAAAGAGACATAAAATTTAAACAAGTTTATTCACGTTTCTAAATTATAATTTCTTCTTAAAGTGAATAATTCTATTTGCCTCCTGAAATCCAATATTGAGATGAAATCTTATAGAATCCGTATTCGTTAAAGTACAGTCACTTGCAAATTCCTTACATCCTTTATTTTTCGCCCATTCCTCACATTTTGTACAGAGATTTTTAGCAATATTCTTTAAACGATATTCCTCGTCGACAATAATCCCTTCTAAGAATCCAACAGGACTATATTTACAACCTTCAACATAATCAAATCTAAGTGAACATAGTGCTAGACCTACAATTGTATCACCTTCAACTTCAGTAAAGATTGCAGTATTTTTGCCATTCGTATATTTTTTTACTTCATCAAAAGCTTCTTTATCGGTCAATTGGGGCCATAATTGTTTTATTAGTTTAGCCGTTTTTATAGAATCTTTTGTTATTCCATCCATATTGATGTTCCTCCGCAAATTACAAGCAAATGTTTCGAATCACGCTGTTACTTTGTTACTCATTGATTGATACCAATACCATCCCCTTCTACTTTTCGACTATCTCAGATCGGACGAGCAGAGCTACACACTCAGCGGTTCGGACTTACTGTATCATTTCGTCGGTTTCCCTCCTCATTCTACGAGTCCTATCCCATGGGCGGAGCATCTACTTCTACTTCGCTGATGCCTCAGCTCGTACAAGAAGTGATACCGCCTCAACATGTGCTGAGAGCTTTCTTCTATACTAATAGACGAAAGGGTGTGAAAATGATTTTTAAATGATACTGTGGAACGGAACAGTAGCCCTAGTATTGACTACTGTCGTTTCTATTCATATTGGCTATTCTAGGACTGAGATGAAAAAATCTATAAATGCTCAGAATAAAATTGAACCCGCAAATCTCCCCAAAACAATGGTGAGTCATGTACTTGTATTATTCCGAAAAAATACACCTCTGGTGCAGTGAGACAAATTGGTGTATCTTATAGTGGCTTCGTAGATGAAAGCTATACTCTACTATCACTCTTTGATGATGTAGAACAAATTGAAAAAGATAATAGACTTCAGACAGCTATTGATGTTGTCAGAGAACAGTTTGGTTTTTTAGCCATACAAAAAGGAACCGTCCTAACTGAAGGTTCCAGAAATATTGAACGCAGTAAACTTATCGGTGGTCATTCCGCGGGTGGATTGGAGGGATTAAAATGAAACAAGAAAAAAATACAGTACAATTTTCAGAAATCCGTAGCAAAGGATGTAATGATATTGAAATGCTTGAAAGATTTTTACATGGAATCGTTGAAACAGCAACTTCAAAACTTCGTCAGAGAAAACTCAAAACAACTGAAATATCGATACGACTAGTACATGCTAAATCTGAAAACCGATTACCATTGGAATTTACATTTAGCATTAAGCCAACAAGCTCATCTGTGATAATCTATACTGAGGTAATCAATCGCTTTAAAGAATGTTACACAGGTGGGGGAATTCAAGGTTTTACGATTCAATTTGATAAAAATACCCTTGCCTCTGCATAGAAAGGATTTGATATGATTGACCGTTCATATTTACCATTTCAATCAGCAAGAGAGTACCAGGATACAAAGATGCAAAAATGGATGGGCTTTTTCCTATCTGAACATGCATCAGCACTCTCTGATGATACAAACAAAGTAACGTACATGTCTGACTTATCACTAGAGAAGAAATTATTACTCCTCAGTCAAGTATACGCCGGGCAGCTACGCACACGCATTCAAGTGATTGAAAAAAACAAGCGTGTTTCCTACACTGGAACAATACCAAGTCTGACCAAAGATTTCATTTTGATAAAAACTACAACAGGTCACATCAATTTGAAATTAAAAGACATTATTAGTATTGAACTTGTCGAGGAGGTGCTCTATGAATCAGCTTGAGTTTCAGCGTAATCACCTACAAATGGACTATTATAGCGAGAGCTACCAAGATTTTGAACGTGACTTCTACCGCTACTCTAACATGAATATTCCATTGACCTTCCTAACTGATGATATCCTAAAAACAATGGCGACTTCACGTAAGAATTACTTTGTCCTCAATAAGGAAAAGTCCAGAGATAACCGCGATCACTTCTTCATATTTGAAGTAAGTACCGTAGATGAGAATCCGCTAATCTATCATTATACATATAAGAAAACTACAATATATTTAGCAGAAAAATAGGAGCAGTTCAATTGACTGTTCCTATTTTTATTATTCATAAAATCTAAAGTCTTTATACTCTTTAACAATGGAGTCGCCAACCAGAACAGACTATACTGACCAGCGACTACCTTAAATTTAATGTTTCAGATTTATTTTCTTATCTCTAATTTCATAAACTACATCTGCTACATTTTCGAGTAATCGTTTATCGTGGGTGATAAACACGATAGTTCCGGTGTACTCCTTCATTAGTATTTCCAAAGCCTCTAAACTTGGTATGTCAAGGAAGTTACTGGGTTCATCCATTATTAGGATGTTATATCTACCCATGAGCATTTTAGCAAGCAACAATTTTATAATTTCTCCACCGCTTAAAACAGATAAACTTTTTCCAATATCGTTCTGTTTGAACCCCATAGATGCTAGCACTGAACGAATTTCTGATATATTGTAGTCACAATCCTTCTGCATAAACTCCATAACATTCTGATTACTGTTGTACTTGTAACCATTCTGTGCAAAGTAACCTATTTTTGCCTTAGGCGAAATAGAAATTCCTTCTTCATGGTTTAAGATCATTTGGATTAAAGTTGTTTTTCCGATTCCATTACCACCAGTTAACGCCACTTTTGCTCCTAACGGAATTTGAAAAGATGCATTTTCAAACAGAGCCTTATCCCCAAATACTTTATTAATTTCTGCACCGACTATAGGGTATGGATTATGGAGCTCCAATGCTTTACTTTGCCTGAAACGAATTCTGCGAATGCCTTCCGGAGCTTCTACTTTTCCTAAGGCCGCAATCCTGTGCTCTAGGGTTTTAGCAGCATTATACATCTTTTTTTCCTTACTTCCTATTGATTTTTGATGAGCTAAACGCCCTCCGTCTTCAGTACTTTTTTTCTTTGAAGAACCTTTTGCCTTCTGTTCTATTTTACGAGCCTGTTTTCGCTTTTCCTCCGCAGCCCTTTCCAATCGGGCACGTTCCGCAATAAATTGTTCGTATTCTGCAGCTTGGCTCTTACGTTCTTCCTCTTTCTGACGAAGATAATCAGAATAGTTTCCCCAATACTCAGTGATTTTGCCATCTTTCAGTTCCCATATTTTATCTACTATTTCATCAAGAAAATAGCGGTCATGGCTAATAACTAACAGTGCACCTGTAAAATATTTTAGCTGTCCTATTAGAAAATCAATTCCTTCACGGTCTAAATGGCTCGTAGGTTCATCCGCTAAAATACCATGAACCTGTGCCGATAAGGCCTGTGCTATTTTAAGCCTTGTTTCTTCACCACCGCTCATAGTCTGTATATTTAATTGCTCAACACCTAGCTTGCCTACAAGTGCAAAATCTTTTTCCTCCTGCAGAGTTACTTCGTCCAACTGGGGAATATAGGCAAGTTCACCCAGACGATTCATTTTACATCCTGGGGGAGTTAATTCTCCTAAAAGTACCCTGAGTAAAGTGCTTTTTCCAGCACCATTTGCTCCTACTAAACCAATACGGTCATAATCATATACTTCTAATTCATTTATATCTAAAACATCGCGTCCTTTGAATTCCACACGAATGTCTTTTGCTTTTAATATTAATTCCATAACATTTCCTCCTGTCTATAATCGCATGCTTTCATTTGCTTGTATGCAGGGAAAACCCTGCGATTTTAGCAGGAAGAGTTACATGAAAATAAGATACATAAATATTCCTCCAATATTGTTTATTTTAAATCTAATTTTCTAACCTCAGTTATCATTTGGCAAACTATAGCAATGCCAATAATTAAAATACCTGATAGTAAAAACCAATGATTTACACCGATTTTATCAGCAAAGAATCCAGAAAGAATTAACCCAATTGGCATAGCAAGTGACATGATACTTCCGATCAAAGAAAATACACGTCCTAAATATTCAGGCTTAATTTTCTCCTGAAAAAGAGCTGTTTGCACACCGCTATAAAATGGCACCGAAAGCCCCATTATTGCACAGCAAACTACGAATATTACAAATCCATTTGGAGGAAGTATTCCCGAAACGGCTAAACTGGTCCCCATTATAAAAAATGAACTTGTTATTAGTAATACATGCTTTTCGAAGCCCCCTAATCTTCCTAATAATAAGCCTCCTGCTAGCATCCCAAATGCAAAGGAAATTTCCGTAATAGAAATATGCACAGGCGTTCCATTAAAGTGTTCCATGCTTATTAAAGGAAATAGTGCATTGATTGGCATATAAACAAAAGTATATAGTGTTCCTAAGAGTAATAAGGCAAACAATCCTTTGTTTTGTCTCAGAACCACAACTCCTTCTTTCATCTCCCTTATGAAATTTGGTTCTAAACTTTGCACTTGATTACCCAGCTTAGGTATACGTACAATTGCTACCGTAATAGATGCAATCACAGCACCCAATACGTCGATGGCAATAATAGCATTTAAATCCCAAACGGAGTATAAGAGTGCTGCAACTGCCGGACTAACAATATAGCTTATAGACTGCAAAGACTGACTATAGCCTGCGCATTTCGTTAGCTGTTCTTCTGGTACTAAAAGTGGTGTAACCGCATTGAGTGCTGGGGTATGAAAAGCTGTTCCAATGCTACGGATAAACAATACTATCATAATCATCCAGACAGGTAGCTCCATACAGAATGCAACAATAGCAAGCACTGCACCAGCTGCTGCGATAATTAAATCGGCACCAATCATTATCTTCTTCCTATCATGACGATCCACTAGCACACCAATGGCAGGTCCCAAAATCGCATAGGGTAAAAAACCTACTAATGAAGCCATAGACAAGACCATCGCAGATCCTGTTTTTTCTGTAAGGTAAAAAATAATCGCCATTTGCAGGATGGCACTAGTGATTAATGATACTGCTTGCCCTGCCCATATTGCATAAAATTTTCGTTTCCAATTGTTGTATTTTTCCATTTATATTATCTCCTGCATATTATTTTGCTTGAATTTCTATTTTGAATAGCATTCTAGGCAATAAAAAATGCAGGCCAAACCCCACAATGTGGCTTTTGGTCTGCATACATACAATTTGGAAACATTCATATTAAAGACATAGTTAAATAAAGGTATAGTTAAATAACCAATATCCTCACCGTAACTAATGAATGCTCAATATCGTATAAATAAGCACAACAAAAAAGCCTATCATCGGGTATAGATTCTGCTTTTTTTATTGCCAGCTTATCTTAAACGCATTGAGGCTGTCATAGTTTCGGTTCCTCCTACATCTTTGTTTATATCAATTTATAGTATAACACAACAAGATGATATGTTCAATATAAAAGTTATGGAATGAGACTCATACTTCCAATTCGATGCCAGATTTAAAGGATATGACGAAGTTTTCTTCATAGACTGTAACGCTCTGGATTATCTTCCTTAGTAGCAAGCGATTAGCTTTCACAAAATCTTCTGTTTGTAGTTTTAAAAATTCATCAGGATTTTCTAACTCAACCTCAAAATATTTCATTTTACATTCCCTCATTTCATTTATTGATAAATTGAGTTTGCAAAAAAGAGTGGACAATTTTTGTCTACTCTTAACCTTTAAAATAGTTTTTTTTAATCGATTTGAAGTTGCCTAAATTATTACTTATTCGGTAAAATGAAGTATTGCTTTCAACAGATTTCCTTCAACTACACTTCACTTGATTCAAACAAGGTGGGTACATTTCTATTCCCACAAACTCCTTGTCAATGGAAACAAACACGTACCCACAGGGTAAATGGAAATAGAAACTGATAATTTCTAGCTATCACTTCTACTCATTCCAAAAATTTTCTCACTCTGATACTTACCCACCATAAAGCAAAAAGCCTTGCAATCAAGGCTTTCATTATCCCTTTCGTTCAAAGGTTTCTAAGCTTTTACGAGCAGAGCGACACACTCAGCGGTTCGCTATCTCCGTTCTGTCTGCGTGCTAGCACTTGTCAATCACGGACAGCTATCGCATGGGCGGAAGTAAATGCTAATCTTCGTCGTTTTACTCCTTGACTAGCAAACTTACCGCCTCAACATGATGCGTTTGTGGAACTCAAAAGGTTCGGGGAACCTTTTGAGGATTAACTACGTTTCACTAACAAGCTTACACACTCGACGTGATGCGTTTGAGGAAAAAGATCCACCGGCTGAACTTTTTTCAATTCATATCCTAACTCTTGGTAGAGTTTGATATCACGCGCCATGGTTGCGACATTACAAGAGATATAGGCAATGCGGTCAGCTCCAGTTTGGCTACTTGCTTTGATGAAGCTTTCGGTCAAGCCCTTGCGTGGAGGGTCAACCAAGATGACGGTTGGTTGGATACCTTCCTTGAGCCAATTCTTCATGGCATTTTCAGCTGTGTCACAGACATAGTGGGCGTTTGAGATATTGTTTAGTCGGGCATTCTTTTTGCTATTCTCTACTGCTTCTGGAATCACTTCAACACCGTAGACTTCTTTGACATGCTTTGCAACGGATAATCCAATCGTTCCAATCCCTGAATAAGCATCAATCACCACATCATCTTCTCTTAACTCCGCAAAGTCAATAGCTGTTTGATAAAGTTTCTCAGCCATTTGAGTATTGACCTGGTAGAAGGCTGGGCCAGCGATTTGGTAGTCATTTCCCAACATCTGATCCGTAATATAGTCTTGACCATAAAGAGTCTTCCACTCCTTGCCGAAAATCGCATTGGTATTCTGGTCGTTGATATTTTGCATGACAGACACAATCTCTGGGAATTGCTTGATTAGTTGTTCAATCAACTGTTCAACACGAAAAACTTTAGGACGTGTAGTCACTAATATAACCATGATTTGTCCTGAATAGTGGCCTCGTCGCACGGCAAGGTTGCGAATCAAGCCAGACTGTTCCTTTTCATCATAAGGTTTTAAATCAAAACGACGGAGCAAATCTCGAAGGGTTACTACGACTTGGTCAATGACAGGATCCTGGATAAAGAAATCTTCAAGGGGCATAAGGTCATGGGAATTTTTACGGAAAAAGCCAGTTTCCAAGATACCATTCACTCGACGAACGGGCACCTGTGCCTTATTTCGATACTTAACAGGATTCTCCATACCAAGTGTTTCAGCGACCTCTACATCTGTAATACCAGCAATCTTGTAGAGACTGTCTTTGACTTGCTTGGTTTTAAACTTGAGCTGATCTGGATAGGCAAGATGCCCCAAATCAGCGATACCTGAGCGTAGATAAGCTAGGTCAAGATCTTGGTTACGATGCGGAGAATGTGTAAGGTATTCTTCAACTTTCCCGTAGCCAATCTTTTTATTGACCTTAAGGACTCGCATGAGGATTTTCTCAGTTGGAAGAGCATTTTCTACAAAGAAAACCAAACCATCTACCTTAGCAACCCCAGCACCTTCATGGGTCAAATCAACAATTTCAACTTCTACAATATCATTTTTCTTTAGCATATTTTTCACTTTCTATCGGCCGTCAAAAAAAGACGGCAACATTTCTGTTACCATCTATTATATCATGAAATGACCTAAGCACCAAAACTCTTGAAGAAGTTGACAATGGCTTGCCAAAGGGAGCTAAAGAAGTTGCCCCCGTCTTCTAGCGCTTTATTGGCATCAAAGTTGAGGTTGATATTTTTAAAGCTATCTCCAGCTTGAGAGACAATGCTTTCCTTGAGGTCATTTAGGGTTTTAGTAAAATCAGCATTGTTCAAAATGTCACTCTTTGAGAGGTTGAGGGCAAAATTGATGATGATATTGACCTGGTTTCCTGTTATAACCTGATCAAGTTTGTAGTTTTTTAGCGTGTCTTCAACGATTTTGCGGACATCTTCTTCTGTCAGATTTCCTTTGGCTTCTTTTGCCTTTGCGATTCCTGCCTTGATATCTGCCAAAGCGACATTGAGTTTATTGGCATCGTAGCCTGACTTGTCCTTGTTTTCAGCATTGATATCTGACAAGGCTTTTAACTCTTCTTGAGCCAAGTCTTTATTGGCTTGCGGTACCTTGGCACCATTGGCCTCTAACGAGTAGTAAATCCCTGCTAGGGCGCTCTCTCCTGTAACTGGAATAGGTGCTGCAACTGTGATTTTGGCATGCTCCACTCCCAGCGTCACTGCTGCGTTACGGTACATATCCTGCGTCACCTTGGTGATATTTTCAGGCGTTTCAATCTTGACCTCTAAAGGTGACTTGTCACCTAGCTTTTGAATCTTGGCTGATGAATAGAGCTGTAAACTAGCGTCATTAGCCACATTCATAATTTTCGAATAGATATCAGGTGTCATGGTTTTGATATCTTTGGTGTCTTTTGATGCGTCATAACCAAGTTTGCTAAGAGTTTGGTTTTTCTGGTCTTCAGATAGGGAAGAGCCAAGAACATATTCAGGTTGAACATAGGTTTCATCGATTACTTTTTGAACATCGGTTGCTGCGTGGACACTCGTCATAGCTGTTACGGCCCACAGTACTGCAGCGCTTGTTAGAAAGAATTTCTTTCTCATGGGATATTCCCTCCTTTACCTTTCTAGAGTAATAAAACAATCTTAAAGAAAACTTATAGTGAAAAACACCTGGTCAAACCAGATGTTTAGAAGAAATTAAAGAATTTCATGATATAGAGATTAAAGCGAACCTGTCTCGAGTAGTAATAATTTCCACCATTCTCATAGAGTTCTGCACCATGAAAGATAGAAATTGGGTTGATGTAGGTGTAGGTCTTCCCTGTAGTATTACCTAGGATTGGAGCGACCG
Organism: Streptococcus oralis; assembly: GCF_003943825.1. Classification (GTDB taxonomy): domain Bacteria; phylum Bacillota; class Bacilli; order Lactobacillales; family Streptococcaceae; genus Streptococcus; species Streptococcus oralis_CD. The sequence goes on along the minus strand of NZ_RJNJ01000002.1, from coordinate 126,758 downwards.
TTTCTCGGGAGTAACGCTTGGCTAGGGCCAAAGTATTTTCCTTACCATTCTGAGCAATAAAGTAGATATAGGCAGGCCCAAAATTATAGGCTTGAACAGCGGTCCAGACATCTACTCCTTTGCTCTGTGCCAAATAGAGGTTATCTGTTAGTGTCTGTACCCCTTGGCGAATACTAGAGGCATCGTCTTTGATGGTATTGGTAGCGCCACTAGCAGACTCACTAGACTGCATAACATCCCGCTCTTTTCCCTTCGTTTCGGTATAAATCATAGCGAGCACCAACTCTTCATTGGCTGGAGTATCTCTTTCGCTCAAGATTTCTCGAACCATGGGTTGGTAGGTCATGACTTGTTTAACATCCTGATGGATATGATAAGCTTTATATCCTGCGAAAAGGAAGACTGCTAGCACAAGCACTCTTCTTATAAATTTAAACATTATTTACTTTGAATATCCTCGATATTTTTGATTAAGATAGAATAGGTTCCATTGTCATTTTGGATAAACTCAACAGACTCCGCATCTTGATAGACGTTATTAGGAACAATGAGCTCAATTCCATTTGACAAGGAAAGTTTTTGGTTTTCAAATTTCTTGAGCTGACGACTGGCATCAATTTCATCAAACTGGACTGGTTCTGGTACGGCTTCCTTGACTTGATCAATAAAGCTCAAACGAGCTGTCAGATTGTTATCAAAAAGGTCATTAGCCAATTTTTCAGGTGACAGTTCATTGCTTTCTTCCAGATTGTTGAAAATCGCTGATTTGACCTTGGATTGAAATTGAAAATCATCTGTGTTAAAGGACTCAGCAATTCTCTGGGCCGTTTTTTCCAGTTCCTTGATGGATTTCTTTGGCGAAATCTTAGGGGCAACAGCTAGCAGATTTTCTGAAAAGTAGTTCAAAAAAGTCCCATTGTACTTGATGCGTTTCTCGATGAGATGGTACTTGCGACTCTGTAGATTGACCACCAAGGCCTCATCAGCCCCCGTTCCAAATCCAGGTAGGTTATTCTGAGTCAGCTTGATTGGATTATCAACTTCTCCACCGAGGTGGGTCAAGGTCTCACGTAGAGCAATTCGCAAGAAAGCAAAATGTTCAACGCCTTCTTTAGAAAACTGAACAAAAACCAAGTCATTAGTCTTGAGGTTTTCAGAAATACTGAACTCCTCTTTCCAGAGATTAGCCAGGGTTACTGATGTCTCCAACAAATCATCCGTGATGTGATTGAAGAAGGGATTTTCTTCTTCGAAAATCCCAGTCTTAGCTTCATCTGAATACACACGTTCGATTTTTTTGCGCAAGTATTCTTCGATTTTTGGAGTGATATTGAGAAACTTATCCGCTAGGAACAGCTCGGTATCATCTGGGCTGAACTGATGGATAATGGCTTTCTTAATATAAATGTCCATAAAAGTTTTAGTCCTCGTATAATGGGAAGGCATCTGTCAACGCTTTGACTTCACTTCTCACTTCTTCTAAGACAGCTTCATTTTCTGCATTTTTAAGAGTTTTAATGATGAGTTCAGCCACTTTACGGCTTTCTTCTTCACCAAATCCGCGTGCAGTGATGGCTGCAGATCCAATACGAATCCCACTTGTCTTGAATGGTGACAAGGTTTCGTAAGGGATTGAGTTTTTATTTAGGGTAATATTAACTTCATCTAGCAAGTTTTGAGCAACTTTTCCGTTTTCTACAACCTTAGTCACATCCACTAGGAAGAGATGGTTTTCAGTACCGCCAGAAATGATACGGAAATCAGGGTCTTGTACGAAGACTTCAACCATAGCCTTGCTGTTTTTGATGACATTAGCAGCATATTCCTTGAAGGCTGGGTCCAAAACTTCTTTGAAGGAAACCGCCTTAGCCGCCACAACATGCTCCAAAGGACCACCCTGAATACCAGGGAAAATAGCTGAGTTGATTTTCTTAGCTAAGTCCTCATCATTTGTCAAAATCAAACCACCACGCGGTCCACGAAGGGTTTTGTGGGTCGTTGTTGTCGTGATATGAGCGTATGGTACTGGGCTTGGGTGAAGACCAGCTGCAACCAAACCAGCGATATGGGCCATATCGACCATAAGCTTAGCCCCAACAGCATCTGCGATTTCACGGAATTTTGAGAAGTCGATAATTTGAGAATAGGCTGAAGCACCAGCTACAATTAATTTTGGTTTTACTTCTTGGGCTTGTTTCAAGATAGCATCAAAGTCCAAAAGTTCCGTTTCAGGGTCCACACTATAGGAAACAAAGTTATAAGTTTGACCTGAGAAGCTAACTGGAGCTCCGTGAGTCAAGTGTCCACCTGCTGCCAAATCCATTCCCATTACAGTGTCACCAGGCTCAATCAAAGCCATATATGCTGCACAGTTGGCTTGGCTTCCTGAGTGAGGTTGGACATTGGCGAATTTAGCACCGAAAATTTCTTTTGCACGTTCAATAGCTAGAGTTTCTACCACGTCTACTACATCGGTTCCACCATAATAACGACGTCCTGGGTAACCCTCGGCATATTTGTTTGTCAAGATAGACCCTTGAGCTGCCATAACAGCCTTGGAAACTACGTTTTCCGAAGCAATCAACTCGATATTGTTTTGTTGGCGTTCTTCTTCTTTGGCAATAGCATTCCATAGATCAGCATCGTATGCTTTAAAATCGTCTTTGTCAAAAATCATAGGTCTTCTCCTTTATAGTGTGACTGGTCCTTTAGTTTTTTTTCAATAAGAAAATCAACTAAAAGATGCGAATAAACCGTTTCTGCACTTTATCACAAGTATAACCAACTTTTTCATAAAATGCATGAGCTCCCAGACGATGATCAGCAGAGTTTAAGCGGATAAACCCATAACCCCGTCTTTTTGCTTCTTGATCCAACCCTTGCAGTAAGTTTTTACCGATACCTTGCCCTTGTGCTTGAGGTGAAACCGCTAAGCCTAAGATATTAAATCCTGCTTTGGAATAGAGAGATTCATAAACTTCAGCATGGACATATCCAAGTAGGACATGGCTGACCTCATCCTCATAGCCAAGTAGGAAATGATGGGAATCCTGAGACAGTCTAGCTAGTTGACTAGCTGTGTCCTCTGGACTAAAAGAATAGCCCAAAGCCTCTTGGTTAATCTCACATATAGCATTCACATCTGTTTCTTGCAAATCTCTGAGCATCTCATTCCTCCTCAAAAGAAATCTCTGGCAACTGTGCAAGAATATCTTCTCGCTTAATCGCCCCTTGGCGTAAGATTTTCAGCTTGTCTCCAGACAAATCCAAAATAGTCGAATCCTGTCCAGTTAGAAAAGCGTCGTCCTCCAGCCCCAAAACCTCTTGGTCAAAATCCTCTAGAATTTGAGCAAAGGTCACTCCACTTGCCTGACCTGAAATATTGGCAGACGGCCCAATCAAAGGACCTGTCTCTCGAATCAAATCAAGTGTAATGGGGTGACTCGGCATCCGAAATCCGACAGTTGCAAGACCAGAGTTGACCCAATAGGGAACTCGGTCATTGGCTTCGAGGATAATGGTCAAGGGACCCGGTAAAAAGGCCTCTACAAGCTTTTGTAGATAAGTTGGCTGATTCTTTGAAAAGTGCAAGATATCCTCTAGAGAAGCGACATTAAGATTGAGTGCCTTTTCTCTAGGACGACGTTTTAGTTGGTAAACATGGTCGACAGCTTTTTCATCTAAGGCCTTAGCAAAGAGACCATAAACTGTCTCGGTAGGTAAAACGACTGCCCCGCCCTTTTCCAACTCTTGTCTAATACTGTCCATCATCAACTACAACCATCCTATCTTGACCAAATTGGTCTTTGAGTGTTCGTACCCGTTTTTCAGGAAGATATTTCCTAAAAAGCGCAGGAACACTTTGACCTTGCTTGTATCCAATTTCAAGGTAAATCTTACCACCATCTGCGAGATAGTCTTTTGCATCTTCCGCAATTCTGCGATAAATAGCTAGGCCATCCTCATCTGCAAAGAGAGCTAGATGAGGCTCTGAATGTAAGACATTCAAACCGACCTCTGACTCATCTTCACGAGAGATATAAGGTGGATTGGATACAATTATATCATATTTTTCAGAAATTTCTGCAAAACAATCAGATTTTTTAAAAAATATATTAAGATTTTGATTTCTAGCATTCTCTGATGCAAGCTCTAAGGCGGCTTGGGAAATATCTGCTGCCGTCACTGACCAATCTGGTCTGTTTTTTGCTAATCCAAGGGCTATGGCGCCACTTCCAGTCCCGATATCTAGGATCTTAAGATTTTCCTCAGGATTTTCTGTGAGGATGAGTTCCACCAACTCTTCTGTCTCTGGACGAGGAATCAAAACCCGCTCATCCACTTTTAACTGCATTCCAAAAAAATCTGCGTGACCAATGATGTACTGTGCCGGTTTGTGAACTGCTAACTGCTGGTAAATTTCTTCTACAAATTGTTTTTCGGCCTCTGTTACCTCTTGCTGAAGGGTAAAAACAAAGTCCGTAAAAGAGAGATTTTTTAAGCTACGATAGACAAAAGAGAGGCTTTCAGCTTCCTCTCCTTGTCTAATCAACTCTTCTTCAAAATCTGAAAATAATTGAGCTAATTTCATTATTTGTTTAATTCTTCTAATTTTTGTGTTTGGTCATAAAGAACCAAGGCATCCACAACTTCATCCAATTTACCAGATAAAATCGTATCTAGTTTTTGGAGAGTCAAGCCAATACGGTGGTCTGTGACACGGTTTTGTGGGAAATTATAAGTACGGATCCGTTCTGAACGGTCACCAGTACCAATAGTAGACTTACGCTCAGCGTCTTGTTCATCTTGGGCAATCTGAGCAAAATGGTCAGCAACACGCGCACGGATAATCTTCATAGCCTTCTCACGGTTCTTCTGCTGGGTACGTTCTTCCTGCATCTCAACCTTGATATTGGTTGGCAAGTGAACGATACGCACGGCAGTCGCAACCTTATTGACGTTCTGACCACCAGCACCAGATGCGTGGTAAATGTCCACACGAAGATCTTTTGGATCAATATCGTATTCAACTTCTTCCACTTCAGGCATTACAAGCACTGTCGCTGTCGAAGTGTGTACACGCCCTTGGCTCTCTGTTACAGGGACACGTTGGACACGGTGGGCACCTGATTCGTACTTAAGCTTAGAATATACAGATTGACCAGAAACCATAGCAACCACTTCCTTGAAACCACCGACACCGTTCATAGAAGCTTCCATGACTTCAAAGCGCCAGCCTTGGGCTTCTGCATACTTTTGGTACATAGTTAGCAAATCTCCAGCGAAGAGCGCTGCTTCGTCTCCACCAGCTGCTCCACGGATTTCAAGGATGATGTTCTTGTCATCGTTTGGATCCTTTGGAAGGAGCAAGATTTTCAATTTTTCTTCATACTCTTCTTTTTCAGCCTTGGCATCTTTCAATTCTTGCTTGGCCATTTCTTCCAAGTCTGCATCTCCGCCTGATTCTTTAATCATTTCTTCAGCATCGACGATGTTTTGAAGGACTTGTTTGTACTCACGGTAGGCTGTTACCGTATCACGAGTTGAAGCCTCTTCTTTTGAAAGCTCCATGAATCTCTTGGTGTCTGAAACGACATCAGGGTCACTGAGCAATTCTCCTAATTCTTCATAACGGTCTTCTACAGCTTGTAGTTGATCATAGATGTTCATTTTTCTTCATTCTCCTTATTGATTTCAGGTGCAAAATAATGTTTTCGGCAGACTGAGATATAGGTTTCATTGCCACCTATTTGAATTTGTTCGCCATCATAGACTGGCACACCATCGTGCGTACGCAACACCATAGTCGCCTTTTTCTTACAATACTGACAAATGGTCTTGATTTCGTCAATCTTATCTGCTAAAAGCAAGAGATATTTGGAACCTTCGAACAATTCATTGCGAAAGTCATTCTTCAAACCAAAAGCCATGACAGGTATGTCTAACTCATCAACAACACGAGCAAGGTCATAAACATGGTGACGCTTGAGAAACTGAGCCTCATCAACCAACACACAGTATGGTTTCTCAGGTAAGACTCGGATATAACCAAAGATATCCGTCGTTTCCTCAATCGCAATAGCTGGGCGTTTCATGCCGATTCGGCTCGACACATAGCCAACACCGTCACGCGTATCCAGAGCAGAAGTCATAATCACAACTCCCTTTCCTTGCTCCTCGTAGTTATAGGCCACCTTGAGAATCTCAATCGTCTTACCAGAGTTCATGGTCCCATAACGATAATACAACTGTGCCATGCTTCTATTTCACGTCCATTTCTAAATTTTTGCTACATTCTAGTATATCATAATTTTCTGAAGCTTTAAACGGCAAAATGTGGTAAAATAGAAGAAATCAAAAACTAGTGGAGGAAGCTACTATGCCATTTGTACGCATCGATTTATTTGAAGGTCGCACGCTCGAGCAAAAGAAAGCTCTTGCTAAGGAAGTAACGGAAGCTGTTGTCCGCAACACTGGAGCCCCTCAATCAGCCGTTCATGTCATCATCAACGACATGCCAGAAGGAACCTACTTCCCTCAAGGGGAAATGCGCACCAAATAATCCAGCTTAAGCAGAATTGCTTAGGCTTTTTCAATCTCCAAGTAGCATCCATTGAAGAAATAGTCTAATTTTGTTACAATTTGAAGAGATGCTTGGATACCTATCCTAAGAAAAGAAATACAAAAGGAATTAGTATGATTACACGTGAATTTGATACCATCGCTGCTATCTCTACTCCTCTTGGAGAAGGGGCCATTGGTATTGTCCGCTTGAGCGGAACAGATAGTTTTGCTATTGCCCAAAAGATTTTTAAAGGAAAAGACTTGAGCAAGGTTGCTAGCCACACTCTCAACTATGGTCACATTATTGACCCTCAAACTGGTAAAGTCATGGACGAGGTTATGGTTGGTGCCATGAAGTCTCCAAAGACCTTCACTCGAGAGGACATTATTGAGATTAACACCCACGGTGGGATTGCGGTGACCAATGAAATTCTCCAACTAGCTATCCGTGAAGGAGCTCGGTTGGCGGAACCTGGTGAATTTACCAAACGCGCCTTTCTAAACGGTCGTGTGGACTTGACACAGGCTGAGGCAGTGATGGACATCATCCGTGCTAAGACAGATAAGGCCATGAATATTGCAGTCAAACAATTGGACGGTTCTCTTTCTGACCTCATTAATAATACTCGCCAAGAAATCCTCAATACACTTGCCCAAGTTGAGGTCAATATCGACTATCCTGAGTATGACGATGTTGAGGAAGCCACTACTGCAGTTGTCCGTGAGAAAACTATGGAGTTTGAGCAATTGCTAACTAATCTCCTTAGGACAGCACGTCGAGGTAAAATCCTCCGTGAGGGAATTTCAACTGCCATCATCGGTCGTCCCAACGTTGGGAAATCGAGCCTGCTCAACAACCTCCTGCGTGAAGAAAAGGCCATCGTTACAGACATCGCTGGTACTACCCGTGATGTCATCGAAGAATACGTCAACATCAATGGTGTTCCTCTCAAATTGATTGATACAGCTGGTATTCGGGAAACAGATGACATCGTGGAACAAATCGGTGTCGAACGTTCTAGAAAAGCCCTCAAGGAAGCTGACTTGGTACTACTAGTACTAAATGCCAGTGAACCACTGACCGCCCAAGATCGCCAACTCTTAGAAATCAGCCAAGATACCAACCGCATTATTCTACTTAATAAAACGGATCTTCCTGAAGCGATTGAAACTTCGGAACTACCTGAAGATGTCATCCGTATTTCAGTTCTTAAAAACCAAAACATTGATAAGATCGAAGAGCGTATTAACGATCTCTTCTTTGAAAATGCTGGTTTGGTCGAGCAAGATGCTACTTACTTGTCAAATGCCCGTCATATTTCCTTGATTGAAAAGGCCGTTGAAAGCCTACAAGCAGTTAATGAAGGTCTTGAGCTGGGTATGCCAGTTGATTTGTTGCAAGTTGACTTGACCCGTACTTGGGAAATCCTAGGAGAAATCACTGGAGATGCAGCACCAGATGAACTCATCACCCAACTCTTTAGCCAATTCTGTTTAGGAAAATAAGAAAAATCCATGATCGTTCTTTCTATCATGGATTTTATTGTCTTTATTAGTAATCTGGTCTAAGGACACCTGTTACGGTTGCCTTAGTTGCTTCATAGTCACCATCTACGACAACTTTGATAATGCGTTTGGCATCTTCTTCTGGTGCTGGAACAAGAGGTAGACGAGTTGGCCCCGCTTCAAATCCCATGTAGTTCAAAACTGCCTTAACTGGAGCAGGACTTGGATAAGAGAAGAGGGCATTGACCTTAGGAATGAACTTGCGCTGAATAGCTGCGGCTTTCTTCATATCGCTTTCTGCAATGGCAGTAAACATCTCGTGCATCTCATCTCCATTTGTATGGGAGGCAACAGAAATAACCCCATCCGCACCAAGGTTCATGGCATGGAAGGCATCTCCATCTTCACCTGTATAAATCAAGAATTCTTCTGGCTTGTGTTCAATCAAGTAAGCCATATTAGCCAAGCTGGTACATTCCTTAACACCGATGATATTTGGATGGTCAGCCAAACGAAGCATGGTTTCTGGAGTTAATTCAACAACTACACGCCCTGGAATGTTATAGATGATAATAGGTAAGTCAGAAGCATCTGCAATCGCTTTAAAGTGCTGATACATTCCTTCTTGAGAAGGTTTGTTGTAGTATGGTACGATAGCAAGTCCAGCAGCGAAGCCACCAAAGTCTGCTACTTCTTTGACAAACTCAATCGAGTCACGCGTATCATTGGTACCTACACCCGCAATCAAAGGAACACGTCCATTAACAATCTTTTGTACAGCCGCAAAGAGTTCCAACTCCTCATCGTGGGTCAAGGTCGGACTCTCAGCAGTCGTTCCAGCTAGAAGAATGCCGTCTGTGTGATGGGCCAATAAATGCTCAATCAAGGCTGGAATGGCATCAAAGTTGATGGAACCATCCTCATGAAAAGGGGTAATAAAGGCTGTGATGATTTTACACTCTTTTAAATCTTGATAAGACATGAGAAACACCTCTCTATTTCAAAGAAGGAGTTCATCTGAACTCCTAAACGATATGACTATTTTAATTCAAATTTCAACTCAGCTGTTGGACGAACCAATCCACGTTCGTGAAGCGTTTCTGCAATCTGAACTGAGTTCCAAGCAGCACCTTTAAGAAGGTTATCGGAAACAACCCACATGTGGATTCCTTTTTCTGCATCCAAGTCTTTACGGATACGACCAACAAAGGTATCACGTGAACCAACTGCATTGATGGCTTGTGGATAGATTTGATGAGCTACATCATCTTCAAGAACTGCACCTGGGAAGGCTGCGATAGCTGCTTTCACTTCTTCGATTGGAGCCACTTCTTTTGTTTCAATGTAAACAGACTCAGAGTGAGCAGACAAGACAGGAATACGCACACATGTTGCAGACACTGCGATGCTATCATCTTCCATGATTTTCTTCGTTTCCTTAGTCATCTTCATCTCTTCGTAAGTGTAATCATTGTCAGTAAAGACATCGATTTGCGGAAGAGCGTTAAAGGCGATAGGATAGTGTTTCTTGTCACCACCTGAAGGCAAGATTTCCGCATGCAAATCACGTGGATTCACACCATCATTCAAGACTTCACGAAGTTCACGTTGTGTTTCAAGAATCGCTCCCATACCTGCACCAGAGACTGCTTGGTAAGTTGAAACGATGATACGATCCAAGCCCCATTTTTGACGAACTGGCTCAAGAGCCACCATCATTTGGATTGTTGAACAGTTAGGGCAGGCAATAATCCCGTTGTGGGCATCAAGTGCATGAGCATTGACCTCTGGAACAACCAAAGGAACATCTGGATTTTGACGGAAATAAGATGTGTTATCTACTACTACAGCTCCAGCTTGAACTGCGTATGGTGCATACTTAGCTGATGTCGAACCACCTGCTGAGAAGAGTGCAATATCAACACCCTCAAAAGCGGTCTCAGTCGTTTCTTCAATCGTAATATCTTGGTCTTTAAATTTCAAAGTCTTGCCTGCTGAACGTGCAGAAGCAAGGTAACGAATTTTATCGATTGGAAGTGTTGATTCTTCCAACATTTTTATCATCTGAGCTCCGACAGCACCTGTCGCGCCGACTACAGCAACTGTATATCCCATAAATAACCTCTTTCGGAATTTTCTAAAAATTTCTATAATAGATGTATTATACTACTTTTTCCGGAAATTGAAAAGCATTTTTGGGTTATATTTTCTGAAAACTAAAAATCCCTAGTCATTGACTAGGGACTAAGAGGCATCTTCATGTGATGAGCAGGTTCACACAACTCATCAAGGTCCGCTCCTGCGTTATGACCTCCTTATGCTCAATAGCAGTCCGAAGACTACCTATCGACTCATCGCATCTACTATTCTACTAGATAGAGTCACTTTTGTCAACAGCCAAAACGCTTTGCTTCATTTATACAGGTGCATAAGAAATATCTTTGAAAAATTTGGGGCAGACATAACAAAAACCCTTGTAAATAAGGGTTTTTCTATCTATTTAATGCTAATTGCCGGGATTGAACCGGCGACCTCATCCTTACCATGGATGCGCTCTGCCAACTGAGCTAAATCAGCTTACCTAAAAAGTATACTATAGTTCTATGTTCTTGTCAAGCGCTCTCTTTTAATTTTATGGAATGAAAAAAAGCTAGATTTAGCAATAATCTAGCTTATAAACTTCTTATTTTGTTAGATCGATTCGCTGTCCCAGTTTACCAATCAAAATCGCTCCTACGATAAGTGATGCAAACTCACCAATTCCAGTAGAGAACCATGTGAAGAAGAAGGGAGCTTCTGTCAAAATATGAAGTTCAGCTGCAATGGTAATCATTGAAATGGAGAAGAGGATTGAAAAGAAGAAATGATCTTTTCGAATCAATCCGTTAAAGAGGTAATCTTTGCTGTATTTTGCAAAGAGCCATACCCCTAGACTAAGGAAAACTAGGGTAGAACCTCCACCGACAAAGACATCTATTAGGCCAAAACTACTAAATAAATTAGCAATCATACATCCAATTGTCACACCAAAAATGTATTTAGGGTTATAAAATGCCAAGAAATTCAGCATTTCTGAAATACGGAACTGATACGCCCCAAAACTAAGAACATTGATTGGTGGCGTAATAGTCAAAACTACATAGATCGCAGCAACGATAGCAATATCTGCCATGTCGCGAACAGTTAATTTTTTCATGTTTTCTCCTTTAGCGGTTTCCCGCGTAAAATATGCTTGGTGAAAGAAGCTAAGCACCAAGGGTTGATTGAATCAACCTTACCAGTATAGCACAATATATGACTTTATGCTATACTAAAATCATGAAAAAACTAATAAGAGCTTTCTTTGATAACGAGATTCTCTCCTACCTATTTTTCGGTGGCGCTACTACTTTGGTTTCTATTGTATCTCGTTTACTTATTTACCATATCAGCCACCAGGAAATCCTTGCAACTGCCCTCGCTAATATTATCGGGATTCTCTTTGCCTTTCTCACAAATGATACAATCGTCTTTAAACAAGAGAGAAGGAATTGGCCAACCCGCCTGGCTAAGTTTTTCTTAGCTCGTCTTTCAACACTTGGTCTGGACATTCTTTTAACTTATATCTTTGTTACAACCTTTCCTGATCTTATTGGCCAGTTTGTTGAATTTAATATAGATAGGGTTAATACGATTGAAACTATCCTAGCACAAATTTTGATCATCATTTTAAACTATATTTTCAGTAAAATCTATATTTTTAAAGGGAACAACTGACCACTTTGAGCGTTCAAGTTGCTTTTTGTCACAATTTAGGATATAATAAATTAGAAAATTAGGAAAGGAATTTATGAAAATGTTAAAGGATCTTAAAGAATTCTTGCTTCGTGGTAATGTCGTTGACCTCGCTGTCGGTGTCATCATTGCCTCTGCATTTGGTGCTATCGTTACTTCATTTGTTAATGACATCATCACTCCACTTCTATTGAACCCAGCTTTGGAAGCTGCGAAAGTACAAAACATCGCTGAGCTTGCATGGAATGGTGTTACATATGGTAAATTCTTGAGTGCTATTATCAACTTTCTCGTTGTAGGTACTGTGCTTTTCTTCGTTATTAAAGCTATTGAAAAAGCGCAAAACCTTCGTAAGAAAGAGGAAGTGGTTGAGGAAGCACCTGCTGCTCCAACTGAACTTGAAGTTCTTCAAGAAATCAAAGCTCTTCTTGAGAAAAAATAAAACAGATAAAGGATCTAGCTTAAAGCTAAATCCTTTTTTCTTTACTCTTTTGGTAACTTCCCAGCTTTTTCGAGCATTTTCTTAATTAAGTAAGGCATCTTCACATTTTCACGGCCTTTTTTCTCAATGAGCTTTTTGACAAATTCTGGCATCTGAAGGTCGTCTGTCTCCTCCATAATGTCCTTGGTAGTTGCTGAAGGCGCTAACTCATCGAAGGTTTCTTCTTCTGGGAGAAAAGCTTTAAATTCCTTGTTTTCGTTGGCTCGTACAGTAGCAACTAAAGCGTCAATTAAACGGCTATCCGTATTGGGCATAGGTGGACGATGGTAGGTGACACCTAATTCTTGACACAACTCATAACATTCTACATCGTTGTCAAACAAGACTTCGATGTGCTCACTGATAAAGCTAATCGGGACAAAAATATAATGATCTGGATGTTGCTGTTGATCTCGTAAATATTCTAAGACATCTGGCTTGATCCAAGGGATTCCAATATCGCTTTCGCTCTGCCAAGTATTGGTATACTGGTCGGCTGTTAGGCCGAGTTGTTCAGCGATTAGCTTGCTATTATCAAAAATCTGGTCAATATAAGGATCTCCATAGTCCAAGGCAAAAATGGGAACACTGTGAGCTGAAAAGATTACCTTGAAAGGCTCTTCTCCCACATGGTTTCGTAAAATTTTTTCAATCTCATCTGTCCAGAAGTCCAGCAAAGGCTGTTGTTGATACCAGTCCTTAATTACTAAAAATCGGATCTGCTGACTTTCCAAAAACTTTTCATACCCCATCACCGAGTAAAAGGAATAATGAGGTTCCAAAATCAAACAAATACATTCTTCAATACCATCAGACTCCATCTGCTTGATCACATCAGGGATAAAGGGCCGAGAAAACTTATTGGCAAAGTAGATACCGTACTCCTCGCCTAAACGTTCCTTGACTAAATCAACCTCCTCACGTGTAATCCGCTGCAAGGGCGTCCCACCGATAAGGACATAGTTGTCATAGAGAGTCTGAATCTCGTGGTCTTGGGGTCTAACACCACGACGAATATTTGTAAAAAATTCTGCTACTCCTTCAAAACTAATCTCCTCTGGAGATCCAAAGGTCATCATTAATATAGCTTTTTTCATGTTATCATCCTTATGATATTATTTTCACTATCTATTCTATCATGAAAGAAAAAAATAGTAAACGCTTCCGACGTCTACTATTTCTTTTGTTCTTTTGTCTTTCTATCTCGCCTTATGATTAGGATGATAACGACAAGGAGTAAAATAACGATAATCAGGAGAAGAAAGGCAAGGATATAAATCCAATGCGTTGGTAGGCCTTGATCGAAATACCGCGTCCCTACTGCTTCCCCACTTTTATCCTGGGCTGCTTTTACTGGTGCATCCGTTATTTTAGCTAAGAGGATATGCCGTCCGTTGGTAATATTAAGGAAACAGGTGCTTAACAAAACAATCTTGTCCGTTGAGGTCAAGGAAACATCTCGCTTGTACTTGGCTTTACTTAGCAAATATTGATAGTAGGCCTGGTGTTCCTCATCGTTGGAACTCAAAGTTCGGTAAATCTCCGCGTCATAGGCATCTACTTCTAAAATTCCAAATATCTCAAGCCCTCGTTCACGGCCGTTATAATAGATAGAGCCATAACGATGCTTTTCAAAAAAATCTTGATTCACAAATTTTTGAATCTCCCCAAACATAGCACCAGAAGCCATGGAGTGACCATAAATGATGGTGTTAAAGTCCGTAAAATTTGGGTTAAAACGATAGTCTAGGAATATAGAACCTGACACAGTATAATCGCCAAAGGCATTGCGGTCAAGGTATTTGACATTGTCCTGACTCTGTAAGAGAGGATAGTCTACCTTGGTCCCATCGAGGCTAATCCAACCACAAACATCCTTGTTGAGGTGCTGCAAGGTTTCAAAGCCCGTACTGCTGGCATCCTTTTCAATGGGATTATAATGATCGTAGTCACTCGCAAGGACTCCATCAGCTGTAAAAAGACAGAAAAAAGCTAGAAAGAGGGATAGAATGACCTTTATGGCTTTGCGACTTGTACTTATTTTCATATTTCCTTCTTTCTCCTTTCTAGCCTTGAAAATAAAAGAGCAAGAGAGACTGTCCCTTTCTCTTTTATTGGTAGTTTAGTCAGTAATGGTATCTGCTCCTTCTTCCTTTGCTTCTCTTCTACGACGCAAGATCAAGTAGAGAATGATGAGCAAGAAGATCAATAGCAAGAGCAAGATAAACAAGATGATGTACCATATCCACAAAGGAATCGATGAGAGAAATCGTCCGAGCGACGAATCATCAAAGACACTGTAAGGGAATGGTTTTGATTTTTTCGTATGGAAGGTGTTCTTTGGAACTGTATCCGTAATCTTGGCAACTACGATATGTCTCCCATTTGTTACGTCTAGGAAACAGGTACTGAGAAGAATGATATGGTCATTTGGCCCCAGTGTAATATCTCGTTTGTGGATGGCAACCGAGAGTAAGTGATCGATATATTCTTGGCGCCGACCATCTCCATTAATACCTGGATCGTAGATGTTAAAGTCATAGGCGTCCACCTCGAGCATCTCAAAGATCTCAAGACCTTTTTCAACGCCATTATAGTAAATACTACCGTAGCGATGCTGGTCAAAAAATTCCTTATCAGAAAACTTTGCTACATCTCCAAACATAACCCCATTTTCTACATGGTGTCCGTAGATGATGGTATTAAAGTCTTCGAACTTGGATTCATTTCGAGCCTCCAGAAAAATAGCTCCTGTAGCTGCAAATTCTCCCTTGGAATCCTTGTTCAGGTATTTTTCATTGTCTCTGGCTTGGACTAAGGGATAGTCAATATTGGTGCCATAGACATTGATCCAACCGAGAACCTCTGGGTTGACTTGCTGTAGCTTGTGAAAGCCAGAAAAACTAGCAAGCTCATCCTTCTCACTGGTACTAACAGGTCTATAAGCCTCGTACTCACTTGATGAAGCCTGAGAATAAACCTGATTGGCATCCCAAAGGGCGTAGAAACCAAAGAGAAAGACTAAGGCTGCCAAGAGGAGCAGGATATGATTCATCAATGCATCTACAGCAAGGACCAGACGCCTAGACAAACTCCTTTTTGGTTTCTCACGCTTGATTTTCATCGGTCAAACCACTTGCTTAAGCTTGTCTGCGTTTTTTAGACAAAACAACAAATCCAGCCAAACCAAGACCAATCATCAAGATGAAAGGAAGGTTGTCAATCAAGAGACCAGTAGGGGTAACGTCTGGTAAGCTATTTGTGATAGTGTTATCGTTTGGTTTTTCACCAATAAGGATACTATCTTGAGTGAAATTTGTAGAAACTGTACCAGCTTGATTTTTTGATGCTCCGTTCTCCTTATATGCAGCTGAAGCTGTGTAACCTTGAGATCCAGTTTCAACCAATTTATAACGAGTACCAGCAGGAATTGTGTCAAACACCAAAGATTGATCGTGACGTAGTGTTATAGTCGTTTCTTGACCATAGACAAATGTTTTTGAGGTTTCACCGATTTTACCAGTGATTGATTGTGAAGTTTCTGTAGATGCTTTTGTGAAAGTAAGCTTGAAAGTGAAATCTTTTGATTTATCTGCAGTAGCACCTGACACAACTTTTTTAATTACTAAAGATTTAGCATTTGGATCAACTTTTGAAACATTTGGTTTATTAGGGTTTGGTTCATTTGGATCTGTAATTTTACCAGCATTTTTACGATAGATGTTAGTGAAAAGATCATATTTGTAAGTAGTTCCACTTTCAGATGGTTTTACTTTACCATTCACACTTGGGGATACTTGTTTAAAATACACAGAAGAAATATATGTTCCTCCTGTAGTTTTGTTCTTAACAATAACGTGCATTTCATAGTTGCGATTATCATATGTCATAAAATCAATAGGTGAACCATTTTTTTGAATAACTTTCCAACCAACATTTTGTTTTTCAGCAACAGTATAGACATATTCACCAGCATGTGTATAGTTCACTTCTCTAAAAATATCGCCGGTTTCTTTCTTAATGTTAGTTTGGCCAGTTGCTAAAACGTCTGTTCCAGAATAAGATACATTTTTATCTGTAATTTGACCATTAGAAGAATCAATCGTTTCATAAGGTGCACCATTTGATGATGTACCAGTTTTAGGGGTGAAAGTAAATGTAAAAGTTGCTTCAGGTGTTGTAATTCCTTCCGCAATATTCAACACCTTATTAATAGAAACTTTTGCACTTGTTTCACCAGTTGCTTTGGCAGTTGCCACATCATTATCATCTGCAAATGTTGGCACTCCTCTAAAGACCGACAAGACGGTTACAGCTGCAATACTTGCAGTAACTAATTTTTTCAAAAATGTTTTTTTCATGATTATTCCTTTTATTTTTAAATTTCTTTTTTCATAAATTATCATCAAAAGCCCCGTCGCCTTAGGACTGTTACCACCTTGCCATGGGTATCCTGTATAGGAATGGTTCCAAAAGCACGGCTATCTACAGCCGTTGTTCGATTGTCTCCGAGGACAAAGAGTTGTCCTGCTGGGACTTTCATTGGGAAGGTAGCCCCTTCCTTATAGAGCAGCGTTTCTTTGTAGATATCCTGCTCTTGTTGAGGAGAACCGTTGATGATGAGACCATTTTCGTTTATATCGATCGTACTTCCTTCGGTCGCTATGACACGCGCCACTCTTTCCTTGCCCTTATAACTATAGACGAGCAGATCACCAATCGAATAACGTTTATCCAACCTATAGTAGACAACCAAGTCGCCATCTTTTAAGGCTGGCTTCATGCTATCGTCATTATATCTCAATAGTCCAAAGACAAAAAAGTAAAGGGTGGCCAGTACAAAACCAACCATCAGAAGCTTACTGACTAAGTAGAGGATATCTCCCCATACACTCGGCGGAGACTTATCCCGATTGACTTGTGTTACTGTTTTCTTATGTTTCTTTTTAAGTAGCATTATTTTCTCCCATGTACCACTAGATAGCCGAGTAGGATTGTAAAGAAGATACCTCCTAGAGGAAGGATTATTCCTAACACGAGTGTACTGCTGAAGAAGTCAACTCCGGTTTCAGGTACGCTATTCTTATTATTCGTGACTGTCGCGGACTTATCCCCATCTAGTTTGCCTTCTTGATTTTCATAAGATACCTGATATCCACGCGAAGAGTTTGATTCCTCTTCTACGGTATAGTGACTATCGAGTGGTAGCCCATCAATTTTTATGGTTTGATCTTTGTTGAGATCTATAGACGCTCGACCATTCGTAAATTGTAGAGGGGTTCTTTTATTATTCACCGTTGCATTATAGGTCCCATTCAGTGGACTATTCTGAGCATCCCTAATGTTAATGGTAATCTTGAAGGATTTTAATAGATTGGCAAATACGCCTGTAACTTTTTTTGTGACTGATAAACTTGGAAGCTTGTGATTCGTAACAGTGCTGGTTTCGTCTTTATTCAGATCACCCTCTTGATTCTCATATGTAACGTGGTAACCGTTCGTTGATGCCGCTTCTTCTTCAACCTTGTAATGGGTTCCTCGAGGAAGATAGCTTAGAATACCTTTCCAACGTTTTCGTTTTTCGACACGGATCTCCGCTTCCCCATTCACAACAGTTATCTCGCCAAAAGTTCCATTCAATGGCGTAGAATTAGGAGAGGTTAGTTTTACCTTAATCCTAAACTCTTTGTTCAAGTTACTTTCAGCTTCCAACACTTTCTTAATCGTCAGACTTGGCAATTGTTTATAGATTACCTTGAAGGATGGTTTAGTTTCTGTACCAACATTTTTTATTTCTTTGGTAAAGGCGGGGACGTCTGGTGCAATTAAATCGTATTGATATCCTTTGGCAACTTTTTCAAAGTTCCTCGTTTCATTAGATACGTTTTTACTAACATTCACATTGGTCTTTCGATAGTCTTGATTATCAGGACCTCCGTTCTTGTTCTTTTGAACCAGTTTCAGTTCAACATTACTCG
The DNA here is from genome assembly GCF_003943825.1 of Streptococcus oralis. Lineage (GTDB taxonomy): Bacteria > Bacillota > Bacilli > Lactobacillales > Streptococcaceae > Streptococcus > Streptococcus oralis_CD. Next base: position 108,455 of record NZ_RJNJ01000002.1, on the reverse strand, counting down.
GTTGATCAGCTGTAATGACAGTTCTCGCACCCGTCACACCTTGCCATTCAACTTCCACTGGTACCGTTAATGGATCTGAAGGCTTAAAGGTTGGGTTGTCAGAGTATTCTTTGGTCTTGGTTTGAGAGGTGCCTATTCCATAGGAATAGGTGACACTGGCACCTTTATTGGAGTAGAGTTTATTGACATCAGAACCTTCAGCATCACCAGCCTCTAGTTTTTTATCACCAGCAATAGCATCCAGGGCTTCTTGACTAGATGTAACAGTAAATTTAAGGACATATCTAGCTCCATCTTCTAAGGAATAATTCGGAGAAAATTTAGCCGTAACTTCCACTAATCCTTCTGACGTTGTCTTGGAATCAAAAGTTACTTGATTTTCGGTTAATGTTTCACTACTACCAGCCTTTTCTTTCACTACACGAAACTCTGACGATCCGTTTGGTAATAGCTGGACATACTTAGAAAGAACATCCTTGATAGTCACGTGGTGGACTCCCAGTGGCAGAATCTTATCAGTGATATCTTTGAAACTGTCTTGTAACTGGTCCTCATCATTTGCAGAGAATATTTCATTTGGAATGGAGGCATTATGTTGCCTCATATAATATTGCAGACTGGTAATACTGTCGACATTGTTTGAATAACGAAATTTAATCGAATAGAAACCATCAAGTGTTGGAGCCAAGCTATATGATAGACTATTTAGATTATTATTTAATCTATCCCAAAACCACTGGGGAGCTGTTTCGATATTAGGATCTTCGTTATTGTAGTTATATATAGTGTAACCATTGGCATCGTAGACCATATTCGCAAAGCCATCTGAAAGCAAAATAACGACTTTCTTAGCATTAGATCTTGCACTTCCCATTAACTGGTTGGCCAAGGTTAATCCAGCCCCAATATTGGTCCCAGTACCAATCCCTGACTCAGTACCAATGGAATTACCTCCTGCAATACTCATGTTGTATACCGCTGTTTTAGCAGCACGAGCATTGTTACTCCATCCTAAAATCGTGTTAGCATCATCCCATGGTGAAACACCATCATAGTATTTTGTCATCCGTTCATAGGGCCAGTATGGTCTAAATAGTCTCCATTTATTTCCATCCCAATACTGATCAACCTTTTTATTGTCAATTTTCCCACCAAATCCTACCATAGATAAGCGGTTATTGGAATTGGATAGAATGGTATCAATTAAGCCCTTACGACCATTTGTTCCTCTTAGAGTATTTTTCAATGCGTCAATCCTACTGATCGTCCGTCCATCAAAAGATTGGACATCCTGATTCTGCATACTTCCTGAGAGGTCTGCTACTAAAACAACATCCAAGGGATCCGTTTGGGTCTCCGTTCCCAGTTTGGACGTGATATCCAATGACAACTCATACTTGTCATCCTGTCCTGATATCGGAGTAATTGTTTTATGAAGGGTTGTCTGAGGTTCTGTAGTAGAATCAGCATTTAACAGACTTATCGGAGCACACAAAAAGAGAATAGCTAACAGTGTAACTAAACGGCGCGCAATAATTTGAACTTTCTTAAAATCGAAACGAATGTTCATTTTATTCTCCTTAACTAGAATGTACTAATATTGTTACTATATCAATCTAGGACATTTACAAGATAATTGTACAATAAAGTTCACGCAGTGTCAATTAATATGATTAATTTTATATTATATTAATTAATAAAAGAGTATGATTCTTCTTTGTCTTTCAAACTATTCTATGGTAAAATGAAAAAAGAATAAAAAAATCTCATAAAATATCAATGCATATATTTTATTCTAGAATATCCAAAATTTCATTTAAAAGTCTATTGAATTTGAATTATTATATTTTTTCAAAATTCATGAAATTTTCAGAATAAGGTTTTTTCCGAAGTTTGCATTCTATTTTATGATTGTTAAAGGAGTTTTTATGACTTATCCGAACCTTTTAGATCGTTTCTTGACCTACGTTAAGGTCAATACGCGTTCTGATGAACACTCTACTACTACTCCAAGTACGCAAAGCCAGGTAGATTTTGCGACCAATGTTCTTATTCCTGAAATGAAACGTGTCGGTCTGCAAAACGTCTACTACCTTCCAAATGGTTTTGCTATTGGTACCTTACCAGCTAATGATCCCAGCCTTACACGCAAGATTGGCTTCATCTCCCACATGGATACTGCTGATTTTAATGCTGAGGGAGTTAATCCGCAAGTCATTGAAAATTACGATGGTGGAGTTATCGACTTGGGTGATTCTGGATTTAAACTCGATCCTGCTGATTTCAAGAGCCTTGAGAAATATCCAGGCCAAACGCTTATCACAACTGATGGCACGACCTTGCTGGGTGCTGATGACAAGTCAGGTATTGCTGAAATTATGACTGCTATTGAATATCTGACTGCTCATCCCGAAATCAAACACTGTGAGATTCGAGTTGGTTTTGGACCAGATGAAGAAATCGGTGTTGGAGCTAACAAATTTGATGCTGAAGACTTTAACGTTGACTTTGCCTATACTGTTGATGGTGGTCCGCTAGGTGAGCTTCAGTATGAAACTTTCTCAGCAGCTGCTGCTGAGCTTCATTTCCAAGGGCGCAATGTTCACCCTGGTACTGCTAAAGGACAGATGGTCAATGCCCTTCAGCTAGCGATTGATTTTCATAATCAACTTCCAGAGAATGACCGACCTGAATTGACAGATGGTTATCAAGGTTTCTATCATCTTATGGATGTGACAGGTAGTGTCGAGGAGGCGCGTGCAAGCTACATCATCCGTGACTTTGAAAAAGATGCCTTTGAAGCTCGTAAAGCAGCTATGCAAGCCATCGCTGACAAGATGAATCAAGAGCTTGGGAATGATCGCGTTAGCTTGACTCTGACAGACCAGTACTACAATATGAAAGAAGTCATCGAGAAAGACATGACACCCGTTACCATTGCTAAAGCTGTTATGGAAGATTTAGGGATCGCGCCAATTATCGAACCGATTCGTGGTGGAACAGATGGGTCTAAGATTTCCTTTATGGGGATCCCAACTCCTAATATCTTTGCTGGTGGTGAAAACATGCATGGACGTTTTGAATACGTCAGTCTTCAGACCATGGAGCGTGCGGTGGATACCATCATTGGTATTGTAGCTTATAAAGACTAAAAAAGACGAGGTAGCTCAGCTACTTCGTCTTTCTTTTTATTCGTTTGGTTGAGCACTTGGCTCAGTCTCACTTTTCTCTTGCTTTTCGCTTGATTGAGAAGCAGTTGTTTCACTGCCTTTCTCAGACTTAGATTGACTGTCAGTTTCACTTGCTTTTGAACGAAGTTCTTGGTTCAAGCTAATGATATCTTTAGCTAGAGTGAGGAGACCTTCTTTATCACTACTTTTAGCTGCGAGTTGATCAAAAAGGGCATCGACACGTTCAAAGTCAGCATCAGATCCTTTGTTATCCTCTAAGTACTTGTGAAGAGAGAGCAAGATATTATAGAGTTTTTGGTAGATAATCACCGTTTGTGGATCTTGTTCTGCTTCTTTTTTCTCTCGTTGGATAGTCGCTGCAATACGATTCAAGAGATCCTCAAGTTGTGTTTTAGCTTCGTCAAGGTCTGCATTTTCCTTTTCAGTAGCCGCTTTGATATTAGCTGCTTCTTCAGCTAGGGATTGTTTGACACCATCTTCTTTGACACGTGCTAGGAGTTGAGCAGCTTTAGTTAGGAGAGCATCCACTTCTTCCTTCTTAACATGACTAACCCGCTCTTCTGGCATAAAATCACCGTAGAGTTCTTTTAGGAATTCATAGATGGCGGTCTTAGCAGTTTGACTATCTACTTTTTCCGTATCTAGAATAGTCTTACCAACTTTTGTAGAAACGGGTTCTTCTTTGAGAGCTTCTTCTACTTCTAACTTAGTTTGGTAAATAGTTGGGAATAACTTGTTCAAGTCGGTTGCTTTGAGGAAAGATTGTGACTGGTAAAGTTCCCATGTCAACTTGGCAACACGGTTCCGAAGTTCTTCTCTCAAACGACCATCAGACACATGTTCGTAGAAGTACTTGATGTACTCTACTGTTGTAACCCCTGTCCGATCTCGGAAATCTTGCAAGGCCTGCAGTTTCGCTTCAATGGCAGCCAACTCTGTCTCATCCTGTGCTAGTTTTGCTTCCTGCAAATGTACCAAAAGATCTTTCTTAGGCAAGCCATAAGTATCTGTATCCAATGTATTGATCTTATCTACTAGAGCTTGGTACTTCTTATCTAAAGGTGAAGTTTCAACCGGTGCCACATTTTGGTCCACATGGATATACTGTTTATTAAAGAGATCCAATGCTGCTAGGTATCCAGCAGTTGAGTTTGTTGCCAATTTTTTCATATTTTCGGTGAACTGCCCCAAAGCAAGTTCAACCCGTCTCTGCATGATTGGCTGGTCTTTGTAGAGACTTCTGCTATCTGCTAAAAGTTGATCCACCTTAGATAGAACTGTTTGTTCATCAAATGCTCCAGGTTGATAGGTCGATTGTAGGGCCGGAATCTTATTTTTCAAAGCTACTTCATAGCCCTTGGTTTGAACCTTGATGTAGTGATTGTGGTCTCCGTGAGGAATCACAAAACTACCACTTTCTACCTGTAAACTATAAGGAGATACCCCATCACGTAGGGCAGTCGTATACAGTTCATTTAGGAAATCCAGTTCTGGATTCCCAGTTTGGAGAGGAATACGAACATGTTCTTTTCGAACAGCATAGGGATGGATATGGGTTGGATCATAGGCTTGATCCGGATTTCCAAAGACAAAGAATCCATTTGAAATGCGAATCGCTTCAAGCGGAACCCCGTATGTCTTAGAAATGTAAGCAATCTTTTCTTCATCGCTAGCATCTCTTGAGAAAGACTCTACACTTTTTGCGAGTGGTTGAAGGTGCTGAGGCTGATGATTTTCTTTCAAGTGATCTTGGGCAGCTTTGATTTGGGCTGTAGTCAAGTCCTTCTTAAAGAAATAATGAGCGTGATCTCCATGAGAAACTACAAACCCTTGTTCATCTTCACTAATAACACGGTCAGCTGCAAAACCATGATCATGTTCTTCGCCGTGATGGTGGTCATGCTCCTCTCCATCATGGTCATGTTCTTCATGGTTGGTATCCTGACTTCCATGGTCACCGTCTTGGTCATGATGATCTTGTTGAGCTGGATGCTCTGCTGGTTTGCTAGGATTTTCTAAAGGTGTTGGCTTCCCACTATCGCTAGATAAAGGAATCATACGCGCAATCTTTTCTTCCAAGGCAGAAAGTTTTGTATATGGGATGAAATGATAGTGATTTCCGTGTGGAATCGCTACGCCACTTGGTGTTCTGCTTGAAATCTTAGTAGGATCAAAAATCAAGCCATCTGATTCAGCATAACGTTGACTACTTGGAAGAGCATAGAGTTGCTGCAATAGAGTTTGAAGACTCTCAGCTTGATTACTTGGTGTTTCAGCCTGTTGACTTGGGTTGGTAGTTTGACCAGTCGCGTTTGGACTAGGACGATAGTTAGTCACACTCGGCTGAGTTCTAGTTCCAGAGAGGTAGGCTTGGGCAGCAGCTAATTCGCTAGCAGACAAGGAACTCTTTGGGATATAGTGATAATGTCCACCATGAGGGACAATATAAGCATCACCAGTATCCTCTATAATATCAGACGGATTAAAGATGTAGCCATCGTCGGTAGTATAACGGCCTTGTGATCGCGCAAGTGTCACTGCACTGTTAGAAGTTGGTGCATCGTGAGTATGACCTTGTTTTTGGCGTTCAATTTCGTCCTTCGTACGAACATTATCAGCATGTGCCGCATCTTTAAGGTAGACATAATACTTGCCATCCACCTTGATAATGTAACCACCTTTGATTTCGTTGACAATATCAGCGTCTTTCAGTTGATAATTGGCATCTTTCATCAACAGTTCTTCGCTGAAAATCGCGTCAAAAGGAACTTTACCATTGTAATAATGGAAATGATCACCATGTGAAGTCACATAACCTTGATCGGTGATTTTCACGACAATTTGTTCAGCCTGAATATCTTCTTTTTTGCTAACTTGATCTGGTGTCTGGGTCTCTGTTTTTTGAGAATCTTGCTTCCCATCGACATAAGACACACGGTTATTATCTTTGTTTCCTTCTACCTGGTGTTGGTTCAATGCATAGATGCAAAGACTTAGGGAAAGGACAAGAGCCGATCCTGCTGCAAGGTATTTCTTCTTCATTTTCATCATCTCCTCATTTTAATTCTTCTGCAAGAACATTCATGTTTTCTTCTAGATTTTCTAAGTAAGTTTTGTCATTTTCAGGATCTGCTTCTAAAGGATTGAGTGTCTTTAGGCTAACTCCTGTTGATTTGACCAAGGTCTCAGCGACTTTAGAAGAAGCATTGCTCTCAGTAAAGATGGTTTTGACATTATAAGTTTTGACAAATTCTTGGATTTCTGTCAACTGTCTCGGACTTGGCTCTTGTTCAGGGGAAATCCCTGCTATACCAAGTTGTTTCAAACCAAAGCGTTTAGCGAGATAAGAAAAGGCTGTGTGTTGTGTAACAAAGGTCTTTTGACTCGCTTTTTCAAAAATAGGCTGGTACTTCTTAGTCAATTCTTGGGCTTTAGCGATAAAGTTTTTAGCATTCTTTTGATACGTTTCCTTATTAGCAATATCAATCTCCGAAAGTTTATCCGCAATAATCTGCGCCTCTTCGCCTGCTTTTTCAGGATCTAACCAAGTGTGAGGGTCATAGAGTGTTTTTTCATCGATGCCGTCACCAGCTTCAACATCTTCCAAACCTGGTACACGCTCCAACGTCATTCCTTCAGAAGCTTCTAAAACCTTAACTTTTGAGTTTTTCAAGTTAGGATCTAGACTTCCAGCCCAAGATTCGAGCGTATGAGAATGGTAGACAAAGACATCCGCGTCATAAATAGCAGCAATGTCATTTGCTGACGGTTCAAAGGAGTGAATCCCACTACTTGACTGAATCATCCGTACATCATTCAAGTCCCCCGATACCTCTTTGACCATGGCATAGATTGGATAAAAACTTGTTACAATCTTCATCCCTTTTGCTTCTTGTTTTTCTTTTTGGCTACATGCTCCTAAGACAAGAACCAAGAGACCTACCACTAATAATAGAAATATTCTTTTTTTCATTGTTACTCCTTAACTAGTATTTAACCATTTAATTAACTAGTAAATAGTTTATCTTTATTTACACTATATGTCAAGATATTTTACATATTTTCATGAAAAAAATGAGAACTAGAACTTACATTCTGTTCTCATTTTCGATTTTAACTTTTCTAGTTCTCCTATCCTGTTTTTAGGATCTAGAAAATGCTACTACCTTTACTTGCTCTCCTTTAATAAAGCCAACAACTTTTCAGCTTCAGCCATAATGGTATTGTTATCCTGAGCACCAAATAGCAGGTTATTTTTTAAGCCAGTGAGAGTTTCTTTGGCATTGGACTTGATAATGGGGTCTTGGATCTTTGCAAGTAGCTCTTCAGCCTCTCTCAACTTCGCTTCAACCTTTTCAGTCTCGACCTGAGGTTCTTCTGGTTCCTCTGGTGATTCTTCTTCCGGCTCCTCAGTTGGTTTTGGAGATTCTGGTTTCTCACTTTGAGGCTTCTCTTCGCGTGGCTTTTCTTCCTCAGGTTTGTCTGTCCGAGGTTTCTCCTCTGATGGTTTTTCCGTTTGATTGGTATCAGCTTGACCATTTTGGTTTCTTTGAACATGGTCACTTGCATTGCCCCAACCACTATCTGAATGCGGACGTTCGTTTGGATGTTCGACATAGTACTTGACAGTCGCAAAGAGATCTTCTAGACTATACCCCTTAGGTGCCTCATAAAGTCCTTCGTCAAACCACTCAAATTTGATGTTATGGTAATGATCATAATGAGGAATGATTAAACTACCATTTTTAACTTCCACGGTATGTTGGAGATTGTAAGGCATACGATCAAGCGGCACCTTCTTAGCTGCTTTCACGCGGTTGTAGATAGCTTCTGCTCCTTTAGCCTCCGTATTTCCTGGATTCTGATGGTCTGTTGAAGGAGGAGTCAAACCTTTCTCTTTAGCATAAACCTGGGCTGCCGCTCTTTCGGCTTCAGACAAACTATCTTTTTTAATCCAATGGCTATGGGTCATATGTGGAGTTACATAGGCATCCCCCTCATCACTAGTGATATCACGAGGATCAAAGATATAGCCATCTTCTGTTGTATACTTGCCTGCCAACTTAGCTACCTGAATCTCATCATTAGTGTAGGCAATTTGCGCATTTGGTTTTCCTAAACGTTCTGGATGACGAATCGGTGCTAAAAAGGCCAAGATATCATCCACCAACTTGATTTTATCACTTGAGGCATCATTGAGACGTTCCAACAGTTTATCCAAAGTGTCAAATTCAGCTTGACGCCCTTTATTAGCAAGTAAGTCTTGATGAATTCTTGCTAGCAAGTCATAAGCCTTATTGTAAAATCCTTGATCACTAGATGGGAGGTTGGTTTTCTTAGCTCCTAGCTTATGAGCTAAACTTTCTTGCTTAGCTAGTTTACTATCAATGGCTGCAGCAGTTTCTGCTGAAAGTTCCTTGGCAGGAATATAACGAGATGTTCCATTTTCCTCAAATACATAACCATCAGCTACTTTTCGAATCACCTGTTTGACCAATTTTTCGTCAATTGGATTGCTTGGAGATGGTTGAGGATTTGGTGCAGGTTGTGGGCTTGGACTAGGTTCCGGAGTCGGTTGTGGACTTGGTTGTTCTGGTCTTGAATCCGGCAGCCAATGGTTCGAACGATAGCGAAGTGGGATGATGCGAGCGATTCGTTCTTCCAATTCAGACATTTGTGAATAAGGGATGAAATGGTAATGGTTCCCATGAGGCACAGCAACTCCTCTAGCTGTTCGACTTGTAATCTGTGCTGGGTCGAAGACAAGGCCATCAGATTCTACGTGTCGTTGGCTGAGCGGCAAGGCGTAAAGTTGTTTCAGAAGGCTATCAATATCCTCATCACTTTGACTTGCTTGACTATCGTCACTACTGTTGTTAGATGTGTTCGTGTTCGTATAGCCACTGCCTTGGTTATTATAGGATGGGCTCCATCTATCTACATCGCTGCTAGCACTGTTGTTATTGGTACGGCGATAAGTAGGCGCCTTTGATTGGCCACTTCTACCAGATAGAAAGGCTTCTGCAGCAGCCAATTCGCTGGCTGATAACTCACTCTTAGGAATATAGTGGTAATGATCGCCATGAGGAACGATGTAAGCATCACCAGTATCTTCAATGATATCAGAGGCATTAAAGATGTAGCCATCATCTGTGGTGTAGCGTCCTTGTGAACGTGCCAAAGCTACCGCACCATCATTTGCTGAAGTTCCTCCTTCACGATGCTGACTATGCTCTTGTTTTTGTCGATTAATTTCTTCTTTCGTACGGACATTATCTGCATGGGACGCATCCTTAAGGTAGACATAGTATTTTCCGTCCACCTTGATCACATAACCACCCTTGATTTCACTGACAATATCCTCGTCTTTTAGTGTATAGTTTGGATCCTTCATCAGCAACTCTTCACTGATGATAGCGTCGTAAGGAACCTTGCCATTGTAATAATGATAGTGGTCACCGTGTGAAGTGACATAGCCCTGGTCTGTTATCTTGATGACGATTTGTTCGGCATTGATACCTTCTTTTTTACTGACCTCATCAGGAGTCAGATTCTCCGTTTTTTGCGTTGCTTGTTTTCCATCTATATAGGAAACTCGATTATTTTCCTTAACCGTTCTTGCTTGATAAAGTCCCAACTCGTAAGAACAAACACTTAAAATCAAAGCTGCCGCAGAACCAGCAAGGTATTTCTTATTAACTTTCATCGAAACTCACTTTCTTTTTTGATATTTCTATTTGCAATTCATTTCTAAATTGCAGCAACTCCTCTCTATTACTTAACTGGTTAATAGTTTACTCCTAAATTTGCAACTTGTCAAGAATTTTATGAACCAGTTAAGTATTTTTTTATTCTTCACCGCTACTTTCTCTAGAATGGACTTTATATAAAAAAGATTTTCTTGAAAATTCTTTAAAAAAATCCCTGCAACTGAGTTGCAAGGACTTTTCGATTAATCAAAATTAACGTATTCTTTTTGAAGTTCAAGAACTTCTTCCATTGTTGAGCATTCTGTAAGGGCACGGTTTGCGTACTCTTCCATCTTAGCTGTATCGAGTTTCTTCATCAAGCTACGTGTACGAAGTACAGATGTTGCTGACATAGAGAACTCATCCAAGCCCATTCCGACAAGAAGTGGAACAGCTTTTTGGTCACCAGCCATCTCACCACACATACCTGCCCATTTACCTTCAGCGTGAGCTGCTTTGATAACGTTGTTAATCAAACGTAGGATTGATGGGTTGTATGGTTGGTAAAGGTATGAAACTTGCTCATTCATACGGTCTGCTGCCATTGTGTATTGGATCAAGTCGTTTGTACCAATTGAGAAGAAGTCAACTTCTTTAGCAAATTGGTCTGCAAGCATTGCTGCTGCTGGGATTTCGATCATGATACCAACTTGGATATTATCCGCAACTGCAACACCTTCAGCAAGAAGGTTTGCTTTTTCTTCGTCAAAGACTGCTTTCGCTGCACGGAATTCTTTCAAGAGCGCAACCATTGGGAACATGATACGCAATTGACCGTGAACAGACGCACGAAGAAGGGCACGGATTTGTGTGCGGAACATAGCATCTCCAGTCTCAGAGATAGAGATACGAAGGGCACGGAATCCAAGGAATGGGTTCATTTCGTGAGGCATATCGAAGTAAGGAAGCTCCTTATCTCCACCGATATCCATTGTACGAACGACAACAGGTTTACCGTTCATTCCTTCAAGTACAGCCTTGTAAGCTTCATACTGCTCGTCTTCTGTTGGGAAGTCTTGAGAATCCATGTACAAGAACTCTGTACGGTAAAGACCAACAGCTTCAGCACCGTTATCATTGACACCTTCAACGTCTTTTGGAGTACCGATGTTGGCAGCCAATTCAAAGTGTTTACCATCAGCAGTTACTGTTTTAGCATCTTTCAAGAGAGCCCATTCAGCTTTTTGTTTCGCATAAGCTTCACCAGCAGCCTTGAATTCAGCCGCTTGCTCATCAGTTGGATTGATAATAACCTCACCTGTGATACCGTTAACGGCAAGAATATCACCGTCTTTAACGATTTCAGTGATGTTGTTTGTTCCCAATACTGCTGCAATTTCAAGTGTACGCGCCATGATAGCAGAGTGGCTTGTACGTCCACCAATGTTGGTTACAAAAGCTTTTACAAAGTTTTTGTCCAATTGAGCTGTATCTGAAGGAGTCAAGTCATGCGCAATCACAATCACTTCTTCATTGATAGAAGCTGGGTTTGGCAATTTTTTACCAAGGAGGTTGGCCAATACACGTTTTGTCACGTCGCGGATATCCGCAGCGCGTTCTTGCATGTATGGGTTGTCTTCCATGCCTTCAAAGATAGTGATAAACATGTCTGTTACTTCTTTCAGACCTGCTTCTGCATTCACTTTCTTCGCACGGATTGTTTCCTTGATTTGGCTGATCATTTCTGGGTCAGCAAGAACCATTAAGTGAGCGTCAAAAACTTGAGCTGCTTCTTCACCGAGCGTACCTACTGCTTTCTCGCGAATAACAGAAAGCTCGTCTTGTGATGCCTGTAGAGCGGCATCAAGGCGAGCTTCTTCTGCGTTTGTATCTTCGACTGTAATAGTCTCAAATGACAAATCCGGTTGAACGAGTAGATATGCTTTTGCAACTGCAACACCGTCAGATGCTGCGATTCCTTTAAGCATTTCTGTCATTTTCCTTATGCCAATCCTTCTTTTTCCATAGTTTCAGTGATAGCAGCGATTGCGTCGTCAGCATCTGCACCTTCAGCTGAAATTGTAACGTCAGCACCTTGGCCAACACCAAGACTCATAACACCCATGATAGATTTAAGATTTACTGATTTACCTTTGTATTCAAGAGTGATATCTGAAGCAAATTTGCTAGCTGTTTGAACCAACAATGTTGCTGGACGCGCGTGAATACCTGTTTCTGCCACTACGTGGAAATCTTTAGAAGCCATAGTTTGACTCTCCTTTAGTTATTTCTTTTTTGAGTTATATGTGATAACCCTTACAAGACTGTATTATATCACCTTCTAGATAATTTTTCAAGTATTTTATGGACTTTTACTGAAAATGAAATTACTTCTTTTTCTATTAAATGAGCACTCTAGTAACTAAATAGCATATCTAAACACTAATTGTTCAAAGAATGTCATCATCAAAATTCAATTTTCAAAGCTATTTTCCCTTAATACCAATCAGAGGACAATCCTAGTAAATAATGAAATAATACTATTTAACTATAATTAATATAACTCAGTAAATCCATTATTTGAAAAGACTTCATCAAATCCTGAAATTCTAAAACCTACTCTTACCATCAACAGTAGAGAATTTATCCAATTTGCTACTTAAAGTAAAATAAGTTTGTAGCCCCTAACAGTAAAAAGGTAGATATATCTAAGTGGTATAAGTAGAACTAAAACTTTGATTGATTCCATTCAAATAAAGTATCCAACCAATCAAAAACGACATTATGGGCGAGTCTTAGATTATTGACTTGGCAATGAGCGTCCGCACCACTTTCCGCCTCAAATACTTGAAGTTTAGTTTGTTGATTTTTAGATTTAAGTTCTTCATAAATCACCTTAGTTTGATGCTGCAGTTCAGCACCCTCACCCTTTCCCATGATAAAAAGGCATGGGCATTGAATTTTTTGGTAATCCACAATCTTTGCATGGTTAAATACATCATCAATAGCACTCTTAAAATCAGAAGTACCAAACTGCCATGCATACTTTTTAAGATTTAAATTTGCTGATTCATTCCAATTTCCAGCTAATTTTAAAATGGCATTTATTAACCAACTAGGTGCTTTCAAACTTGATCCAAATTCTTTTCTGAAAAGTTCTGCAACGTCGTAAATAGGGGTACTAGCAATCCAAGCATGAATTCTTGGATCCTTTTCGACAGCTTGTGCAGTAAAATATCCCCCTCCGCTGACACCATAAATAGCTAAATAATTTAGTTTAGGATTTCTATTTTCCAACCAGTCTATGCATAATGAAATTGGAATAGAAGCATCCACATCAAAGACCAGCCCTCTACTAGGATTGCTCCCTTGACCAGGAAGATCAACCATTAAAACATTATAATTTCGTATCCATCCAGGATATCCTGCAAAGTAAAATAAATCTTCGCGATAAGTATCACCTCCACCAATCATGATTATCGTTGGGCAATTATCGTCGCTATGAAGATAATAACCAGGCAAGTAAGAACCCTGATAGGGAATAGTTAATTTTTCAATCGGTGCACCTAGTGAATGAATTGCACTAGAAAACACCTTCTCCATTTGACGAACGGTCGGTAAATACTCTTCAGAAAATGGATCGGTAAATTGGATTGCCGAGCGAAGTGAGTAGGTCTGTGCAAGATAATACTGCGCCTTTGTTTGTTCACTCAATCCTGAATTACTTGCTTCTTGTTCAAGGTAGTTTACATGCGATAAAAATACATTTTTCCAGTCATCAGGCTTTGGTGAGTTCCCCAATCTTTGAGCAAGATAATAAAGCTCTCCATGAGAGAAACCAAAAATTTCACCGATTCCTAACAACCAATTGAAGAAAAAATCCGTATCACCATTCTTAAAAAATATTTGAGTCGATTGCCGTTTTAAAATAACATCATTTTCTTTCACCACGCGCCTCCTAATTCTGTGTTCTTTCATTCATTTAATCTAATTATAATCTGATAACATTCTCTATCAAACAAAAGCATTCAGATATCCATTTTTTAATCTTATAATCACAGATAGTGTATCACATAAAATGAACTTTTTCAAACATTGTATTTATATACTCCTTATGAAAGGATACGAAACTCATAAGTATCCTATATAAAATTAACCAATGATCCATTTTTATGAATACATCATAATCTGTCATTTCCACTTTGGTTATATTTTAGATATTCTAATACAAAATATTGGGACATCTTGTGTAGAAAATTTCTTTTTTTCGTAAATATTACAGTTTCTATTTTATTAAAGTATTGTCTCAGCTAGACTTATTCCTGTTCTTACGATTTTTGCTATTTTCTTCGTTTTCCTTTCTGATAACTTGCTGAAAATCTTCTATTTATCTTACCAATATACAGTATATAGTTTTTTTGTTTTGATAAACTTTGATAGTTCAATGAAAACCCAATTTTACACTCTGACAAAACACTATATCTTGTGCTTTGTTTTTGAAACTGTAACTTTTTAGCACAAGATTTAGTTTAAAAAGTTTGACAAAGTTTTTTTTTCTGATATACTAAGAAAGTAATCTATTTTGAAAGAGGAGTTACGAAAATGGTAACCGTTTATTCTAAAAACAACTGTGTCCAATGTAAGATGACCAAGCGTTTCTTGGACAGCAACAATGTCGCTTATCGTGAGATCAATCTCGACGAGCAACCAGAGTACATCGATCAAGTTAAAGAGCTCGGTTTCAGCGCTGCTCCTGTTATCCAAACACCAACTGAAGTCTTTTCAGGCTTCCAACCAGGAAAACTGAAACAATTAGCATAATCTTAGTACATCATCCAGAAGAGATTGCTTCTAGGGCTAACTTAGAGGCCTTTCTTTTGTAATTAGATAAAGGAAATTTTATGGGATTAAAACATCTTGAGGACGTAACTTACTTCCGTCTCAATAACGAAATCAACCGTCCTGTTAATGGACAAATCATGCTTCATAAAGATAAGGAAGCCTTGGATGCCTTCTTTAAAGAAAATGTGGTTCCAAATACCATGGTTTTTGATTCAATTACTGATAAAATCAACTACCTCATTGAACACAACTACATCGAAACTGCATTTCTCAAGAAATACCGTCCAGAGTTTTTGGAAGAATTGCATCAATTTATTAAGGACCAAAACTTCCAATTCAAGTCTTTCATGGCTGCCTATAAGTTTTACAACCAGTATGCCTTGAAGACTAATGACGGTGAATATTACCTTGAAAGTATGGAAGACCGTGTCTTCTTTAATGCACTTTATTTTGCTGACGGGGATGAAGCGATTGCGACTGATATTGCCAATGAAATCATCCACCAACGCTACCAACCTGCTACTCCTTCCTTCTTAAATGCTGGTCGCGCGCGTCGTGGAGAGTTGGTATCTTGCTTCTTGATCCAAGTGACGGATGATATGAACTCTATCGGACGTTCTATCAACTCAGCTCTTCAACTTTCACGTATCGGTGGTGGTGTAGGAATTTCCCTCAGCAACCTTCGTGAAGCTGGAGCTCCTATTAAAGGTTATGAAGGTGCTGCTTCTGGTGTCGTTCCAGTTATGAAACTCTTCGAAGACAGTTTCTCCTACTCCAACCAATTGGGTCAACGTCAAGGTGCTGGGGTTGTCTACCTCAATGTCTTTCACCCAGATATCATCGCCTTCCTTTCCACTAAGAAAGAAAATGCTGATGAAAAAGTTCGTGTAAAGACCCTTTCACTCGGTGTTGTGGTGCCCGATAAATTCTACGAATTAGCTCGTAAAAATGAAGAAATGTATCTCTTTAGCCCTTACTCTGTAGAGCTTGAGTACGGTGTGCCATTCAACTACATCGACATCACTGAAAAATACGATGAATTAGTCGCAAATCCAAATATCCGCAAGACAAAAATCAAGGCGCGTGATTTAGAAACTGAAATCTCTAAATTGCAACAAGAATCTGGTTACCCTTATGTCGTCAACATTGATACGGCTAACCGTGCAAATCCTGTTGATGGAAAGATTATCATGAGTAACTTGTGTTCTGAGATTCTTCAAGTTCAAGAACCAAGCTTGATCAACGATGCTCAAGAATTCCTTCAAATGGGAACGGACGTTTCATGTAACCTTGGATCAACAAACGTGGTCAACATGATGACGTCACCTGACTTTGGTCGTTCTATTCGCGCTATGGTTCGTGCCCTTACTTTCGTTACAGATAGTTCACACATCGTAGCTGTTCCTACTATCGACCACGGAAACAGTTTAGCTCACACCTTTGGTCTTGGTGCCATGGGACTTCATAGTTACCTTGCCCAACAACTCATCGAATATGGATCAGCTGAGTCTGTTGAATTCACTAGCATCTACTTTATGCTTATGAACTACTGGACCTTGGTAGAATCTAATAACATCGCGCGTGAACGCGGTATCACCTTCCATAACTTTGAAAAATCAGATTATGCTAACGGAAGCTACTTTGACAAGTATGTGACAGGCGAGTTTGTTCCAAAATCAGACCGTGTTAAAGAACTCTTTAAAGATGTCTTTATTCCAAGCGCTGCTGATTGGGCTGAACTTCGCGAAAAGGTTCAAGAAGATGGTCTTTATCACCAAAACCGTCTAGCTGTTGCTCCAAATGGTTCTATCAGCTACATCAACGACGTTTCTGCTTCTATCCATCCTATTACACAACGTATCGAAGAACGCCAAGAGAAGAAAATCGGTAAAATCTACTATCCAGCTGCAGGCTTGTCTACAGATACCATTCCTTACTACACTTCTGCTTACGACATGGATATGCGTAAGGTGATTGATGTTTACGCTGCCGCAACTGAACACGTGGACCAAGGGCTTTCACTCACTCTCTTCATGCGTAGTGACATTCCAAAAGGTCTTTACGAATGGAAGAAAGAGAACAAACAAACGACACGTGACTTGTCTATCCTTCGTAACTATGCCTTCAACAAGGGTATCAAGTCTATCTACTACGTCCGTACCTTTACAGACGACGGTGGGGAAGTTGGTGCTAACCAATGTGAAAGCTGTGTGATTTAATTTTTATCTGGGGCAACCACATTTTCTCAGACTACTGATTAAGTTCCCCATCATACAAAACTTGATAAGTATCTTAAATACCATGAAAAACTAAAAAGTCGGCCTTCCGACTTTTTGTACGATACTCTTCTCAGACTATGATAAAATAGAGATGATTCGACAATCGCATTATTACATACAGAAAGAGATTTCAAATGGAAACTTACTACAAAGCCATTAACTGGAATGCCATCGAAGATGTCATCGACAAATCAACTTGGGAAAAGCTGACAGAGCAATTCTGGCTCGATACGCGTATCCCCTTGTCAAATGACCTAGACGACTGGAGAAAACTATCAAACAAAGAAAAAGACTTGGTCGGAAAAGTCTTTGGTGGTTTGACCCTTTTGGATACCATGCAATCTGAAACAGGGGTTCAAGCGCTTCGCGCAGACATCCGTACACCGCATGAGGAAGCTGTTTTCAACAACATCCAGTTTATGGAATCTGTCCACGCAAAATCTTACTCTTCTATCTTTTCAACCTTGAATACTAAGGCTGAAATCGAAGAAATCTTTGAATGGACCAACACTAACCCCTACCTACAAAGAAAAGCGGAGATTATCAATGAAATCTACCTCAATGGTAGCCCGCTGGAAAAGAAAGTTGCCAGCGTTTTCCTTGAAACCTTCCTCTTCTACTCTGGTTTCTTTACTCCCCTCTACTATCTCGGTAACAACAAACTGGCCAACGTTGCGGAAATCATCAAACTAATCATTCGTGATGAGTCTGTTCACGGAACCTACATTGGTTACAAATTCCAACTTGGGTTCAATGAATTGCCTGAAGAAGAGCAAGAAAAACTCAAAGAATGGATGTACGACCTGCTCTATACCCTCTACGAGAACGAAGAGGGCTATACAGAAAGCCTCTATGACGGTGTTGGCTGGACTGAGGAAGTTAAAACCTTCCTTCGTTACAATGCCAATAAGGCTCTTATGAACCTAGGACAAGATCCACTCTTCCCAGATTCAGCTGATGATGTCAATCCAATCGTTATGAACGGAATTTCAACAGGAACTTCTAACCACGACTTCTTCTCTCAAGTCGGAAATGGTTACCTCCTTGGTGAAGTTGAAGCCATGCAAGACGAGGACTACAACTACGGTTTAGACTAATTTGGCCGACCATTCAAAATATCATGGTTTGTTTAAAACAACCATGATATTTTTGTTTTTGTTTTATTTTGTTTTTTTCTATTTGATTGATTGAGCGTTTTATGGTAAGATAATAATAGTAGAAATCGAGGTGATAAGGATGCTAAAGCAAGAAAAACTAGATAGTATTCTAGAAGCAGTAAATACAAAAGGCACCATTACTGTAAAAGAGATTATGGAAAGTCTTGATGTGTCAGATATGACAGCTCGCCGCTATTTACAAGAACTAGCAGACAAGGATTTGCTGGTCCGTGTGCATGGTGGCGCTGAAAAACTTCGTACAGGTTCTCTCTTAAACAACGAACGCTCAAACGTCGAAAAACAAGGCTTGCAGATTGCTGAAAAACAAGAAATTAGCCGTTTTGCAGGTCATTTGATTGACGAAGGTGAAACCATTTTTATTGGTCCAGGAACAACCTTAGAATGTTTTGCTCGTGAACTCCCTATCGATAATATTCGTGTTGTAACAAACAGTCTTCCTGTTTTTCTCATTCTAAACGAACGAAAACTAACAGATTTGATCTTGATTGGTGGAAATTATCGCTCTATCACTGGTGCTTTTGTAGGGACACTTACTTTACAGGATTTGACCAATCTTCAGTTTTCTAAAGCTTTTGTAAGCTGTAATGGTATTAAGGATAAGGCAATTGCTACTTTCAGTGAAGAAGAGGGCGAGGTACAACAAATCGCCTTGAACAATGCCAATAAAAAATACTTACTGGCAGACCACAGCAAGTTTAATAAGTTTGATTTTTACACGTTCTACAATATCTCAGAGATTGATACCATCGTTTCAGATTCCAAACTGAGTCAGGAGGCATTTGAAGAGCTGTCGGAACAAACAACCATTCTTTTATCAAAACCATAAAAATTCCCCTGCCTTTTGGCGGGGAATTTTTGTTGAATTTTATTCAATAAGTTGGGTCTCAGCTAGTTTTTTATACCAATGAGCAGATTTCTTTGGATAACGCTCCTGGGTTTCAAAATCAACATAGAAGAGACCGTAACGCTTTTCGTAACCATTTGACCAAGAAAAGACATCCATCAACGACCAGATAAAGTATCCTTTGACATTGGCCCCATCGGAGATTGCATCTGCTATCACTTCCATGTGTTTTTTAACATAGTCAATCCGTCCATCATCGTAAACAGTGTTATCAACAAACTCATCTTTATAGCCGAGGCCATTTTCAGTAATGTAAATCTTCTTGTAGTTAGGATAATCTTTCTTCACGCGCATGATTTGATCATATAAACCTTGAGGGTAGATAATCCAATCCCAATCTGTACGTGGTACATAATCAGGAGCTACACGACGACCAACACCTTTGATTTGGTATTTAGAGCTTCCTTTCTCACCTTTACCATTATGGATAATTTCAGTTTCTCCATCGAAGGCTTGCATCCAATCACTCATGTAGTAGTTAATACCAAGGAAGTCATTCAAGTCTTTTGCAGCTTCTAGCACAGCAAAGTCTTCTTCACGCAGATCTAAGCTTCCACCATTAACTGCTAAGATATGGTTGACACCTTCCATGGTTTCTTCGGAATATCGTCCTAGATAAGTCGCGTCTAGGATAAACTTGTTATGGATAATATCTTCTAACTCGGCTGCACGAACATCTGCTGGATTATCTGGATTCAGAGGATACTTAGTAGGCAGGGCATGAACCACACCAATTTCCCCCTTATATCCCTTATCCTTGAAAAGTTTTACTGCACGCGCATGCGACACCATCATATTGTGATGAGATTGGAAGACTTTGGCAAGGTCGTACTGAATACCTGGAGGGAATTTCCCAACCAAATACTGACCATCTCCTATCGGCCCAATTTCATTAAAGGTTGTCCAAAAGTTAACTTCAGGAAATTCTTCAAAACAGAAGGCCGCATAATCCACAAAGTGATCAATGTTTTCTCTATTCAGGAAATCTCCGTTTGAATGAAGTGCTTCTGGTGTATCAAAGTGATGGAGGGTCACGAAGGGCTCAACATGCCGTTTGTGGCACTCTGCAAATAGATTATGATAGAACTCAACCCCCTTGGCATTGACTTTCCCGTAACCAGTTGGAAAGATACGTGACCAAGCGATTGAAATACGGATACCATTGACACCATATTCTTCTGCAAGTTTGAGGTCAACAGGATATTTGTGATAGAAATCACTGGCTGGTTCAGCAGTGTACCAGTAGTTATCTTTGAGGTATTTGTCCCAGGCGACTGGCCCTTTACCATCAGTATGTGTAGCACCTTCTGCTTGGTAGGCTGCTGTTGCTCCGCCAAAAATAAAGTCTTTTGGAAGTGTTTTTGTCATTTGATTCACCTTTCAAGAAATAGAAATGAGATGGGGGTATAGTTGGGAGGAGTTCCTCCATCTCACTTCTTCGCTATTTACATTTTATTCTTCGAACTGCGCTTGAACAAAGGCAAGAGCACCTTTTCCATCGCGAGTCAATTTAATGTATTGGCCACCTTCTGTCTTGGCAAGTTTGATACCAAGTTTGTCGGTCTCTGCTTTCATATCTTCAAAGTTAGAAGCAACTTGAGGAGCAAGGATAACCAGATCAAACTCAGGCAACATTTCACGGTGAGCACCATAGCCACCAGCTGCTGCTTTAACAGGAACTTTGTACTCTGCAGCTGCCTTGTTTAGAGCATTTGCAAGGAGACCACTTGTTCCTCCGCCTGCACAAAGAACGAGAACATTAGTTTCTTCAGTGATTGTGTTTTGCGCTGCTTCTACACCTGCTTTTTCAAGAATAGCATCTGCTTTGGCAGTATTGAAGTTTGCGGCTACTTTTTCTTTCAATTCATCATTGGCTTTACCAGAACGTTCTTCTTCAAGAATTTGTTCATCATAAACCTTGAGGAATGGATAGTAAATGGCTACGTCAACAAGGATTAACAAAGCAGCAAGTACAAATGACAAGAATTGGAAGTTTGTACCGAGAACAATACCGAGCGGACCTGGTGTTGTCCAAGGAAGGTTGGCTGTAAATGAGTTCATGCCAAGTGTTTCAATGAAGAATTTAAAGATCCATACGTTGGCAATTGGCGCAAAGATGAAAGGAATAAAGAAGATTGGGTTCAAGACAAGCGGTGCACCAAACAAGATTGGTTCATTTACACCAAAGAAAGTTGGAACTACTGAAGCACGTCCGATTGCACGGTTACGTTTTGATTTTGTTAACCACATGAACATGAAAGGAACAACCAGTGTCGCACCTGTACCCCCCATGGTAACGATAAACATTTGTGTACCAGAAGTAAGGATCTTGTCTGCGTGCATCCCTTGTTGGAGAAGGTTCAAGTTGACTTCAGCATTCGCATAGGTAATAGCTGCGATTGCAGGTTCAACGATTGAAGGACCGTGGATACCAACAAACCAGAAGAAGGCAAAGGCACCAAAGATAATAGTAATACCAAGATAACCATCAGCAGCAGAGAATAATGGTGCAAAGAATTTACCGATTGATTCAGCTACGCTTGCACCAACAAAATGACGAGCTAGTAAATCAAGAGCATAAAGAGAAACCACTGATAGAGTGAATGGAATCACATCTTTAAATACTTGTGAGATATTTGGTGGAACTTCGTCAGGCATACGAATAGTGACGTTGTTCTTAACACAAACCTTATAGATGGCTACAGTAACAAAGGCAGCAAGGAAGGCTGAAAGCAACCCTTTTGTTCCAAGGAAACCTGTCGCAAAGCCACCTTCAATCGGATCAGCTGCCAACATCAACAAACCAACAATCGCAGCCAAAAGTGTTGACATATAGTTGATTTGATTGGTTTTCTCCATGCTACGGTTTACTGAGTCGGTCAATGACTTAGCTGTTGTACCAGCTACCAAGAGAGCTAGAATCCCCATTGAATAGCTATAAGGTTTCATGAGGAGATTGACAACATCGTCAGACCATTTAAAGCCCCATGAGTTTGGTACAAAAGCAATCAAGATAAAGATACTTGAGAAGAGAATAACTGGCATACCAGCAATGAAGCCATCACGAATAGCGCGAAGGTAGATATTACGAGACAGTTTTTCAAAGAAAGGTTTCCCTTTCTCGATAAAAGAAATTAGTTTGTTCATTACTTAACTCCTCTCTTGTAGAGTTCGATTAAATGGTGCATCAAATCTTTTAACAAAATGGTAGTCATCAAGTGGTCTTGGCCATGCATCATGGTTACACTATAAGCTAAGTCCTCACCAGCTGCTTCCTTGGTCAATAGACTTGTTTGTGCGTGATGAGCCTCGGCGATACAGCCACCAGCTTCCTCAACTAAGCTATCTGCTTTCGCAAAATCGCCAGCTTCAGCAGCCTTCAAGGCTTCCAATAGTTTTGATCGAGCATCGCCAGCATAGGCAACAATTTCAAAACCTAACAATGTTACTTCTTCTCTATTCATGATAGAATTCTCCTTATGTATTTTTAATTAAATTTTTATGACAATAAACGTTGGATATGTAGAACTAGATAAACTCGTTCACTTTTATACAAATCAAGACCCGTATGTTGCGTAATCACATCATAGATCTTGGAACCAATCTCGAACGCTTTTGGATAGGATTGTTTGATATGGTCTTCCATATCTAGAAGCGATTGATTATCATCTCTGGAACGGTCTAAATAATCCAAAAAATAGTTGAGATGAATCATAAAGCGGTCATAGAAATGGTTATTCTCTTTGGTTCGTTGAATAGCGTAAGTCTGTAGCACTTCTTCAACATTCCTGAGGATTTCTTTCCTCTTGTCTATCGACTCAACCACTTGAACTTCGTTCTCCCCTTCGGCATTGATGAAATGATAAGCGATCCGAATAATTTCATCCTCAGGGAAATGATCTGTCAACTTCTGACGATAGATTTCAAAGGCTTCCTTTGCGATTTGAAAAGCTACAGGATACTTAGCAGAAATATCTGGCAGATTGCTATCCTTGTACCTTCCTTGTGTTAGGGCTTGATAGGAACAGTAAATATGATCTGTCAAGGTCACATAGAGATACTCTTGAATCAGATAATGATATTTCTTAGAAAGATTATCAATAATCTCGTAGGTCACTGTGATAAAATCAAGCGGAACATCTTTGAGCAGAGCCATAAAGTTTTCTCTTGACTCTTCGGTCTTCATCCGAAAGATTTTCTCAACCTGATTTTCAGCAATCAAATCCCCCTTCTTCTTTCCGAATGCAATCCCCTTACCAATCACAATCACTTCTTCTCCTTTGTCATTTCTGACAAGTGAAACATTGTGATTCATTGGGTTTAGAATTCGATACATGGCAACCTCCTTTTGCATCTTAAAGGTATATGAGTACAAAAAATGACCACAAATGAACTAGAAAATCCTTTGATTTCTAATCCACCTGTGATCATGCCTAATATTACTTAGTAACACTCACCTTGTATTAACTTGTGATTTAAGTATAGCACAAGTCAGTTTTTTTGTAAACCTTTACATTCAACTTTTTTTAAATTTTTTTAGATCAATGTTCCTAAGATTAGGGGGAAAACTTCTACACGTTCAGTCCATGAAGTCGCTGTTGTTTGAAGAACCTTGTTGAGTTCGTCAATGTTCTCAAATCCAGTTGTGCGTAGCCATTCACGAGCTGCTGCTTCACCGTCTTTGATGTAGGCTTCAACTGATCCAGCCCAAGTTGCACGGCCGCAAAGAACACCGTTGAAGTTTGCGCCTGATTCGTGAGCAAAGACAAGTGTTTCTTGGAAAAGTTTGGCTGATACACCTGCACTCAAGTAGATATACGGCAAGTTAGTCGCTTCATCTTGTGCTTTGAAGAAGGCTGCTGCTTCTTCACGTGTATGAACGATTTCACCATCGCCAAAGCCTTCAACGTATTTGACGTTGACTGGAACTTCCACTTTCAAGACATCAATGTTAAAGCGTGGGTCTGAGAAGACCTTCATAGCGCCGATAACCTTGTGTGGTTTTACTTTGGCGTATTCTGCAGAACCTGCGTCAGCGATTTTTTCATCGTAAGCCAAGATTTCAAGGAAGAATGGAATGTCTTCCGCCACACACTCTGAACCGATGCGTTCGATGTAAGCTTGTTTTTCTTGGTTGAGTTCGTCAGCGCTGTCTACATCGTAGTAAAGCAAGAATTTGACAGCGTCTGCACCTTGTTCTTTGATACGTTTGGCAGACCAAACATCCAAGCAGTCAGGCAAGCGTTTAGTGCTAGTTGTGTCATAACCCGTTTTCTCATAAGCAAGGAGAAGACCAGCATTTTCATCAAGAGCTTTAGTCGCTGGAAGTCCATATTCTGGATCAAGAAGCATAGATGAAGCGTATTTAGTCAATTCATCTGCAACCAAGACTTTGAGTTCTTCCATTTGATCCACTGTTGGCTCTTCTGTTTGGTATTGAGCCATGAGGCGTTTCAAAGCACCACGTTGGTCAAAGGCAAGAGCTGAGATAATACCATTTTCATCTGAAAGTTTTTCTAAGCGTGCACGTTTTTGTTCTGTTAAAGCCATTTTATACCTCTTTTACTATTAATTGATCATATAGAGCCTGATAGTTGGCCATATTGACATGACCTGTCATTTTTTCTTGAGCATTGAGCATACCAAGGACATTGGCCTTGATGAGGAGTTCTAGATCAGATTCCTTATGAAGAAGTCCTGAGGAAATCCCTGCCACAGTAGAATCTCCAGATCCAACTGGATTGACTACCTGAATTCTTGGAATATCTACTTTATAGAAAGTGTCCCCATGTTTTGCAAAAGCACCATTTGCACCAAGTGAAACAATTATCCACTCAATCCCTGCAAATAGAGGCTCTTGTAGAACTTCTTTTAATTCATCCAAATCCTCAGAAACTTCTTTCCCAAGAAGCTGAGACAATTCTTCGTTATTTGGTTTGATTACTGTTGGTTTATGTGGTGATTCAAGAACCTCCTGAAGGGCAGCACCTGAGCAATCCAGAACAACTGGTTTTCCTGCGCGATTAGCAAGTTCTACTAAGCTCGCATAGTAATCAACTGGAAGACCTGCTGGCAGACTACCAGAGATAGCAACTACTTCCACAGTGTCAAGAAGATTTTCGAAATGAGCCAAGAAATCTTCCCCTTCTTGTTCAAGAACTTCGGGACCTTTTTCAAGGATTTCTGTTTGATTTTCACCGTGTAGAATAGCGATACAGTTACGAGTCTCTCCTTGAATGGAGAAGAAACGTTTCGTTACTTTATCATCGATATGCTCTACTAAAAACTCACCAAGTTTACCACCGACCAAACCGGTAGCAACAACAGAATCACCAAATTCTGAAAGCACTCGTGTAACATTGAGCCCTTTACCACCAGCTGTCTTGGTCACGTCCACCACACGGTTGACAGTGTCAATTTTTAATTCATCCAAAGGATAAGAAATATCAATGGATGGATTCATTGTGACTGTTAAAATCATGCGTCACCTCTTAGTCGTGGTATTCACCGCGATCCCATTTTTCAAGGAATTCTGTAAAGAAGTTTGCATCTGCTTGATGAGCATTGTGAGTTTCAACGTGCTCAATTTTCGCAATCAATTTTTTGTTTTCTTCTGATGGTTTGTATTCAGCATTGATGAAAGCTTCAATGATGTCGCACATGAGCAATTCACCAGTGATTTTACCACCAAAACCAATAACATTGGCGTTCAATTGTTCTTTTGCATAAAGTGCTGTTGTCATATCACGAACCAAGGCAGAACGAACTCCTGGAACTTTATTTACAGCGTTGTTGATACCAACACCAGTACCACAGATACATACCCCAAGATCAGCTTGACCACTTGTAACGGCTTCACCAACTTTTTTACCAAAGATTGGGTAGTGAGTACGTGTGTGGTCATATGTACCAAAGTCAATGACTTCATATCCTTTTGATTTCAAAAATTCTGAAACCGCCATTTTTTCATCTGTTACGATGTGGTCACATCCAATTGCAATTCTCATTAGTTATTCCCTCCGATTAATTATATAAATCTAATATCATTTATCCTTACTCAATAAAAATCAAGATTAGCTTAGGAAGCGAGCTGCAAGCATAACTGAGGTTAGCTAAAGTGAGCTGACAACAGATTATCTTGATTTTTGAAGAGTATTAGCACATTTTGTTCAACATATCGACCCTAATTTGGTGACGTCCACCGTCGTATTTACCATTAACAAAACCTTTAGCAATGTTTTTGGCCAATTCGTCACCAACAAGTTGTGCACCCATAGTGATCATACGTGAGTTGTTGTGTCCACGAGTCATATAAGCTGAACGTTCATCTGAAACTTCTGCAGCAACCATTCCTTTGATTTTAGTTGCGACCATGAAAGGACCAGCACCATAAGCGTCAATCACGATACCAAGATTTTGTTCTTCTTTGTTCACTTCCGAAGCAACTGCAAGAGTCACATCGACAAAGTCTTGGCCTTCTGCTGTAACATCCACTACGTGGAAGTTTTCTTTTTCTAGGAAGTCTTTCACAACTTCTTTCAATCTTAAACCTGCAGCATCTGCACCGATAACAATAGACATATTGTATACTCCTTTTTATTTTTCTAGGCCAGTAAAGACTTTTATAGCTAGTATTATAAGTACAAAAGGCTTTCTAGCAGTTTATTGACAACTTAATTGAATAAGCTGTTCGATAGCTTATCCAAGTCTAGGAAATCAAGTTCCTAGAAAGAATATAACAAGTGATTTTTTGTTTGTTACAAACATCATTTGTTGTTTACAAACATAATATACTCCTTTTTTACGTAAAAGTCAACAGAAAATGTTTGTTTTTGTGTTATATTTTTTAAAATTATAAGATTTCAATCTCAAAACCAATCTGATCAACTTGACCAGGTTCTAGGAGACGAACATTCTTCTTATCTTCTAAATGATCTCCTTCTTCAAGAGATGTTGACAAGCCAGACCAAGGTTCAAAGGCAATGAAAGGTCCCTTATTCAAAGTTGACCAAATGATGAGATTTGAAAACTCTTGGAAGTGTACTTTTAATCCCTTCTCATGCTTACGAGAACGAAGGGCAATTGTTCTGGATTGCAACTCATCCAAAGTCACTGCATCAACACTAAACAAATCGTAACTTAGATCCACTTCCTTTTGCGAATCCAACCATGGACTTCTATCTTGGAAGTCTAAGAGTCCAGTCTCTGGGAAAGGACGTGGAACAGAGCAAGTCTCTTCTTTCTCAAACTCTAAATAGTAATCTTCATAAGTTTCGCCTTCTAGCAGAGGACAGCTAAATCCTGGATGACCACCAATAAAGTAAGGCATGACCTTGCTAGTTTCTTTATTGAAGACTTTGTATTGAGTACGAACAGTCTTGCCGGTCACTAGATAAGTGATTTCAAGACGGAAATGATAAGGATAGTTTTGATAAGTATTCTCATCATCTTCGATAGCAAAGGTTACGCTGTTTTCTGTTTGATCAACTAAGTCAAATTCTTTTTTACGGACCAAACCATGACGAGGAATGTTTCCTTTCGTCTCCGTTCCATCTGCATGACTGTAGAAGGCTGTATCTTTTCTCAAAGAGCCACAGATTGGAAAAAGTACTGGCGCTTGTCCACTCCAGTAAGTGGCATCTCCTTGCCACAGATACTCAATGCCTTCTCGATCCTTGATCGACGACAAGGCGCCACCTAAGGTTTTAAACTGGACCGTTAACTGGTCTGATTGGATTTCAATTACCATAATGTTCTCCAACTATTTTTAGATATTTATATAAAAAACTAGGTTGCCACTCCCAATGTCGGAAATTAACAACCTAGTTTTCACAATTTACATTTTATAGGAGCGAATTATTTAGCATTTGCTTCGTATTCTTCGTTACGTTTGATCATTTGTTTTCTATACCAAGCAAAGATACCTACATAGAATACAAGGAAGGCTGCTGCACCAAGGATTGCTTTGATATCACCTGTTGTAGCATTACCGATTGCCCAACCAAATAGTTTTTCAATTGGTCCTTCAAGAGTTGAGTGAGTAATCAATTGAGCACTATCTACACCTTTAGGAAAGGCACCTACACCTTTAGCAAGTTCTGTTGCAAATGGTGCGATAAGAGTACCAGAAAGAAGGAAGAGAGGCAACAAGAGTGTTCCGAAGATAATCATACGGAGCAATTTACCACGTGTAACAACCAAGAGAGCTGGAGTCACACCCATAGCGATGATACCTGCAAGAGGCAAGATACCATTACCGACATTAGAAAGAAGCACAGCTTCTACTAGCATGATTGGAGCAAGTACGTTAGCACAAGCCCAGATTTCAGCACGACCAGCGATGAAAGGCCAGTCAAGACCGATGTTGAATTTACGTCCTTGAAGACGTTTAGTAGCAACGTTTGTAATACCTTGTGAAAGTGGTTCTACGGCTGCGATGAACCATGATCCGATAAGTGAGAAGAGTTCCAAAGCTACACCGGCTGTCAAACCAAGAGACAACCAACCTTTAATAACTTCTTGCCAGTTTGCAGCATCTTTAAGTCCTTCAACAGGTTGTGGAGTACCCATCAAACCGATAACAATACCAAGGATGAAACCGATGAAGAATTTAGATCCCCAGAAACCGATTTTTTTGTTCAATTTAGCAGCATCAAAGTCATATTTATCAAGACCTGGGAAGAATTTTTCAAAAATCTTATCCAAAACCATGATAACTGGGTTCATCATGTAATTCATGTGTGTTGAAGTCATTGGTGATGAACTTGGTGCGTTAAGAAGGTCGTCGAAAGTTGGTTTCATCAAGTCAGAGTTGATGATCTTCAAAATACCTACAAGGACAACTGCTGCAGTTGCGATGAAAAGTGAAACCCCTTGGCTTACACCGTTGTTGTCAGCATACCATTTGATCAAAAGACCAGTGATTGACAAGTGCCAGATATCGAAGATATCGACATCTAGTGTGTCCGTTTTCTTCATAGCAAGCATCACAACGTTGACAATCAACATTACAAGCAAGAAGTAAAGTGTCCAAGCAGATCCCCAAGTGATTGTAGCAAGTGGTGCCCAACCAACGTCGGTGATGTTCAATTGGATACCAGTATTTTCAACGAATTTCGCAAGTGAAGCTGAGAAAGCTCCGTTGAGCATACCGATGATAGCACCGATACCTGTAAGGGCGATAGCAAGCTTGATACCACCTTCAAGCGCTTTGGAGAATTTCACTCCAAAAAGCAGAGCCAATACTGTCAAAATGATCAGCATGATGATTGGTCCACCCATATCCAAGATAGGTTTGAACAGCTTATTGGCTAGTTCGATAATGACATCCATAATAGTTCCTCCCGTTTTTTTAGTTATATGAATGTTAACAAGATAAAGAATAAATTAGCTTAGTCCGTGTTCTTTGATAGCTGCTTCAATATTGTCAAATACTGGAGCGCTCATCGCTGGAATACGGAACAAGATTGGTCCAGCTTCAATTACTGGAATGCCTGGTTCAAAACCAAGGTCAGTTGCAGCGATTGGTGTAAAGATATCGTAGCCCTTGATAAGGTCTTCGTTTACATCTTTCACCATGACTGCATCGCAGTGAACATCATAACCACGGTTTGAAAGTTCTTCTTCTAGAGCACTTTTAATTTGGTGACTTGAGTTAACACCTGCACCGCAGGCAGCAAGAATTTTAATCATTTGGATTTCCTCCGATTTTATTTTTTAATAGACAAGATTAAGCGGTTGCTTCAGCAATGTAAGCATAAAGTTTTTCTGGTTCGGAAATTTTTGATAAATCTTCCAGATGTCCATTTCCTGTGAAAAAGTCCATCAACTGAGCCAGAATATTTGTTTGACTTGAACTTGAGTTGTTAATGATAAAGAAGAGTAGGGATACTTCTACTTCCTTATCAGGAGCAATCATATTGTGAAAAGTTACTGGTTTTTCTAATCGAACAACCACTACTTTCTCAGCTAGATTATGAACAATATCTGTATGAGGAATCGCTACATTTGGCAAGTCCTTACCTAGAAATTCCATATCTAAGCCAGTTGGAAATGACTTTTCACGCGTGATCAAGGCTTCACGATAAGTTGGAGTTACAATTTCTCGTTCTTCCAACAAGCTTGCTACCTGATCAAAGAGTTGTTCTTGATTATCCGCTTCTAAGCAAAACACCAGGTTTTTGTCAAAGAAATGATCTAATCCCATAACATTTTCCCTTCTTTCAATTATCTTTTATGTAATAAGTATAACACTATATGAAATCGTTGTCAATAATTTTTGTTTTATTTTGTTCATTTTTTTGTAATTTTTGTTTTATTTAAAGAATACAATCAATATCAAACATTCTTGTTATAAAATACACAAAAAAAGAAGGCCCAAGCCTTCTTCTCTTTCCTTACTTAATAGTAGATAAAATCTCTTCTAACTTATGGTAATCTTTTACACTATCAATTTCATAGATGCTATTTCCTTCTAATTCTTCGACATAGACATCCAATTCTTTGATATTATCCTTAACCATGTTGTCCCAGTAGAGATCAACAAATTCACCACTTTCGTAAGCTTTGTCAATAAAGCCAACAATCTTCTCAGCAGTTGGTGCATCCCAGAATGATACTCCGCTCAGAATGCGACCAGCCTTGCTGTCAACAATAATGTCTTGAACCTTGTAGTCATCACCGTAAACCAAGAACCACTCGTTGGTACAGTCTTCACGATAAACGCTAAAATAAGTAGAACGTTTAAGATCGTTTCGAAACATATTTTTGAAAAGATAGTTATCTGCATCGATGACGTAGCTGTTAGCCAAAACTTCTTTTACTAGATAAAGTGAGTAAAAGTTATTGTAATCAGCATACTTGTCGTTAAAGACTAAACGAACACCATATTTTTCTTTTAGGTAGTCAAATTGTTCTTTGAGGTAACCGACAACGATGATAATCTCATCAATTCCTCTCTCTTTCAAAAACTCGATTTGGTATTCTACCAAGGGTTTTTGATTAACCTTAACCAAAGCTTTTGGGGTATTTTCAGTCATAGGGCGCAGACGAGTTCCTAAACCCGCTGCCAAAATAATCGCTTTCACACGAATCTCCTTTATTCTTTAATAATAATATAAACACCAGCCATAACAATAAGTGAAGTGATGATTGTCAGCATATCTAGCGGTGCACCCAAGAAAATAACTGCAAATAAGACAGTCCAGACTACATAGCTCACATTCAAACCTGTTGCTTTCGCAGGTTGCAAACGATTAATGGCGATATAATAAGCTAAGTAGGAAATCATATTAAAGGCCGCAAAGACAATCAAGAGGCCGAATAATTGCCCATCTGCCACTTCTGCAAATGAATGGTGAGAAAAGAGCACAATCACAAGATAGGACAAGAATGAGGTTACTTGTCGAATTAGCAAGGCCTCAATTTCACTTAAATCACTTTCCATAGCATAGGAGCTGAGAACACTTTCACTCCCCCAGGCAATGGCACAGATAAGGGCACAAAGAATCCCAATGTAAAACGAGTTTACTTGTTCAACCTTGTAGGTTTGAGCAATGATAGCTGCAATAATCAAGAAAACACCGAATACTGTATTCTTTGAAACCTTGTGTTTCAAAATGAAGAAGGCTAGTAAAACTGAAACTGCTGGGTAAATAGCCGATACAGATGAAGCTAGAGAACTACCAATATATTTAACCGCATAAAGATTGGCCTGCATACCAATAGGTCCTGCTAGTAAAGCTCCGATAATTACACTTACATTTCGAATATTTAAGAAAATCGAGAGACGAACTTTTCTTTCTTTTACCAAAAGAAAAGCTAACAAGATAAAGATACTCAAGAAATCATGAGCGGCAGCCACCACAAAAGGCGAAAGATTTGTAAAAATTGAAAAGATATAAGCACTAATCGTTAGACCTAATCCCCAGAAAATTCCAGAGAGCAGACCAAAGGAAACACCATTTTTATTCTTCATCCTAACCTCCATAATAAGTCAAACCTTCGACAGCTCTTTGGTAACGATTGACACCGTAATCTCCAAAATCAGCCCCTTGAGCTTCTTTGTACACTGTCCACAAACTCCATATAGTATCTTGCAAGATTTTATAGATACGAATCTTCTCACGTGATACAGGCGTTTTGTCACTTTCATAGTAGGAAAGGAAATCATCTTCCTCTTGCTTTGTAAATTCAGACTCTAAGAAAAGAGCTGCCAAATCCCACATTGGGTCATTCATAGAAGAGTATTCCCAGTCGATCAAATACATGCGTCCTTGTGGTGACTCGATAAAGTTTTCTGGTACCAAATCGATGTGACAGGACTTTCTATCAACACCCAAATCAGCCAATCTCTTTTCTAGTGAAAATACATCTTTTCTTACAGCTTCATAGTTTTCATAAGGGATAGGTCCCTCAATCAAGGATTCATATTTGCTGATTTCCTCAAAAGGAGCAAATTCTCCTCTTAATTCTTTCCCTGAAGCATGGATGGTTTGTAAAATTGGTGCAATCTTTTCAAACTTGGACTTGATTGATGTTGAATCAAGAGTTACTGCTGATTCGATGTATTCATTTACTTTGATCCCTGACTCAATATCAAAGAGATAATTTTTAACATCTAAATCTAAATCCTCTAAAAGTTCAAGATTATACTTTTCATTTTGACGATTGATGAGTTTTTCAGTCCCTTTACCAAAAAATTTCACAATATACTGTTTGTTGGTTGTTTTAACCAAATAGTTCTGATTGGTCATGCCTCCCAGTTGTTCAACACTGAGTACTTCCTCTTCATCAGATAGTAAAGAAGAAATTTTTTCTTTGATGAGTTTCTCCACAATTAACCTCCATCTTCTACACTTCCCACTTAAATACTGTTTTGAAAGCAGTATTTAGGTCTGTAGCAAAGACACGGTGAATGTCCTTGATTTCTCTCACTGGTTCTTCAACATAAAGGATATTCTTCAGACGATTTGCAAACTTTTTAACTTCCATCATTTGAATGGCCTTCTCAAAATCGACGCGTCCTGAGCGAGATGATCCTACTAATAACAATCCTTTTTCCAAAGCATCTCGTGTATTGATATTAACCTTGTATTCACTCACTCCCATCATGAGAATCGTTCCCTGTGGACGAATATAGCGAATCAAGTCATTGATAGCTGGGCCTGTACCATCGCCACCGCAACACTCAAACCCATGATCAAAGGTCAAATCCTCTGGGATATTATCAGTAATATAGCACTCTTTTGCAAAAGAGAAGAGCTCTAGTTTTTCCCAATGGCGACCAAAGACGATAATCTCTGCTTCTGGCAAGGTATAATTGATAATATTTGCAACAACAAAGGCCAAACTACCATCTCCGATAACAGCAATGCGCTCTCGCTTACTATGACCAAGATGCAAGAAACGATCCATGGCATGCATACCAACACTCACAAACTCAGTAATGGCTGCAACTGTGTCCTCAATGTCATTATAAGACACAACACGATCTTTTGGAAGAGAGACAAATTCTCTCATAAAGCCATCATAACCACTTGATAGGAAGTAGGTTCCGGTCATGTAGTTCTCGTAGAACTCCTTGTCACTCTGCATAGGCGGTTGATTGGGAATCATAACTACCTTTTGACCGACTTCATAAGTCCCAGTCGGATCTGAAATAACAGTTCCACAAGACTCATGAATCATGGCCATAGGAAGTTTATTAGCCAATATCTTTGGATCACGCTTCCCTTGATAGTAACGTTGATCCGCATGACAAACCGCCATATAATTTGGACGAATCAGGATATGATTCTCCTGATCAATATCCTCTTCTTGATATTTTACATTGATAAACTTTGGTTTGGTCAGTTGATAAATTTGATTAATCATAGCCTTAGTCTTTCTCAATCATGCTTTTCGCGATTTTCAAGTCTGTCACCGTTGTGATTTTAAGGTTTGAATATTCCCCTTTAGCTAGAGCAACATCCTTTCCTTTGATAACAAAAATTTTACATGCATCCGTCAGGATTTCCTTTTCTTGATCAGATAGGGAACCATACAAATCCATGAAATCCTTGCAACGGAATGTCTGAGGTGTTTGACCTTGATAGAGGTGAGCACGATTTGGAATATCCGTGATAAACTGACCATTTGTACTTTCAACAATGGTATCAACCGCTTCTACTACTGTGTCAACCGCATCATGATTTTGGGCGAGTTTGATATTGTCCTGAATCATGCGAAGTGTGATAAAGGGGCGAACAGAGTCGTGGGTAACCACGATATCTTCTGGAGTGATTGGACGATAGGCATTAATGGCTTCTATAATCTTCTCGATACTGGTATTGCGATCAGCACCACCCTTGGTAATGATGATACGATCCTTGTGGAGAGAAAGATACTTGTCAACTAGGTCCTCAGCGTGTGACACCCAGTCTCCATGAACTCCAACTACAATTTTTTCAATACTTGGTTCTAAGACGAATTTTTCAATTGTGTGGATCAAAATAGGACGATCACCCAACTCCAAGAATTGTTTTGGTAAATTACTGATTCCCATGCGTGTGCCAGTTCCTCCGGCTAGGATTCCTGCATAGATCATTTATATTCTCCTTTAGTTTATTCTAAAAACTCATTACTATCTATTATATCATAATCTGCCTCCATCATGAAGAAAAGACAGAGCGTCATTTAGTCTAATCAACACACCATTTAAGGTAAAAAATGAACAATATATTACTAAATCTGTAAAGACCATAAGAAATTAAGAAATAAATTTAGGTTATCCTCTATATTATTCATTCAACGTTCGGTTAATATAGAGTTCTTTAGAATATAATAGAAACCTTAAAGAAAGCTTAAATGAAATTATTTGTTTAGCAAAGGATACTGGATGTCCATAGTAAATCTCTTAAAAGTTGTTTGAGGGAATCATTATAAAAGCTCATATATCTCATGAATTAAACAAATAATAGACTTTTGCCCCTAAAATTGATAAAATAAAAAAGAAAAAAATAGAAAAAAGGAAACTGTAAACTGCTATGATGAATATGCAAAACATGATGCGCCAAGCACAAAAACTTCAAAAACAAATGGAACAAAGCCAAGCAGAACTCGCTGCCATGGAATTTGTTGGAAAATCAGCCCAGGACCTTGTCCAAGCAACTTTGACTGGAGACAAAAAAGTTGTCAGCATTGACTTCAACCCAGCAGTTGTAGATCCAGAAGATCTCGAAACACTTTCTGACATGACTGCGCAAGCAATTAATGCTGCTCTTGAACAAATTGATGAAACGACTAAGAAGAAACTAGGAGCTTTCGCTGGAAAATTGCCTTTCTAATCCACAAAAAAAGAGAAACATCTGTTTCTCTTTTTTTCTTAGAAATCAAAGAATTCCATTGCTTTCTTTAAGAGTAATTCCGTATATTCCGGATCGTCTTGAGCCATTGTAACTTGTGACTGGACCATTTCAAGATCATCCGTTATCATGCCATCTGCGCCGAGACGAACTGCTTTATCAAATGCCTCCGAACCATTTACGGTCCAAACATAGAGTCTCTGATCAGTTGTCCAGAGTTTATTGACAAAGTATTCATCCAAAGTTGAGTACTCCATAGTGTAACCCGTTGCCTTGGTTCTTGGGAAGATACTGTTATAGGGAAGAATAAAGTAAACTGGAATTTCAGAATCATAAGTCAACACTTTATCAATCACATGATAGTCTAGTGATTGCATCTGATGCCCATATTTCTTGATAGTCGCCCCATACTTTTCGAGGAAATGGTCCATCATTTGCGGACTATCTTTTTTACTGGTTTTAATCTCAATCAGCAATTTTTGGTTTAAAGCATTTGCACGCTCTAAATAGGCATCAAAGCTTGAAATCTTTGTTTGATAACCATTCTCGTAAATATCTGTATTTGTTAATTCATCCAGAGTCAAATCTTGCGGCGTAGCATTAATACCTGTTAAATTTTTTAGGTTAGCATCGTGCATCATCACGAACTGACCGTCTTTCGTTTCCTGCACATCCATTTCGATAAGATCTGGTTTTAGTTGAGCTGTTTTTTCTAAAGACTGCACAGTATTTTGAACACCGTTTTTATTACTTACTCCTCTGTGCGAAATCACTAAAGGTGTATTGGTATCCGGAGATTCCAGATAAACGTAGCCTTCTATGGCAAAGATGATGCTTGCACACCCCATGACACCCCATCTCATCAGATGATCTTTCTTTCGCCTTGGCATGATCTCCAACTCCTCTCCTGTAAGGAAGGAAACAAACTTCACTAGGAAATAAGTCAGGGTCATGTAATGGAAATTTTTAATCAAGACAAAATTAATCACACCGAGAATCAAGGACTCTTTTTGAGTGAGATTATCCATCACTGCTTGCGCAAAAAGCAAAGGAATTAACAAACCAAAGAAGAAGAGATAGGTTTTAATGATAATGAGCAAGAGATGCCAAGAGTAGAAAAGGACATTTTTCTTTGTCTTTTTGAGACTATATTTCACACTTTCTCTTACGGTCTTTCTTTCAAAGAGAATCTTAGGAAGGGCAAACATAAATCGGACAGAGATGTAGAGAAAGATCCAAGCGGATGCTATGATCATCAGACCTACCAGCCAATGCTTACCTTCCCAATAATTCACAATAAAATCAGGGATAATAATCTTGTTGAGGTAGTAGATTTTTAAAATCTTACGGATGAACGGGAAAAGCATAGCAATGTAAAAAAAGACAAAGGCCATCTTACAAAAGCTCAATCGCTTAACGAATAGAAAGCTCTGGTGAAATACTTTTCTACTGTACTCAATTAAAGTTCTCTTTTCATGATAGAGAAGGTGACGAGCCCCGATAAACAAAAGACAAATCTGGAAATAGGCAACCAGGAGATTG
The DNA here is from genome assembly GCF_003943825.1 of Streptococcus oralis. Classification (GTDB taxonomy): domain Bacteria; phylum Bacillota; class Bacilli; order Lactobacillales; family Streptococcaceae; genus Streptococcus; species Streptococcus oralis_CD. The sequence goes on along the minus strand of NZ_RJNJ01000002.1, from coordinate 71,487 downwards.
ATTGCAATTAAGATGAGAAAGGCTAAACTGATAAAAGGCGAGCCTTGTATAATCGCCCAAAAGTTATTGTAGGAGATAAACAAATAACCGGTTTGTCTCAGAAGAATGCCAGCAATCCACGAATTTAATGGTAGCCAGACAAACTCAACCATCATAAATATCAAGAAAAATAGAAATAAAATCTTATCTAGGTTATAGTATATCTTCCTAAAACCTAGCTTTTTAGGTTTTTCAGGTTTCATAGGCACTCCTAGTCTAAAAATTGGGATAAATCTAAGCCACCAAAAGGATTATTCATCGAAAAACTACTCTGGTCTTCTATTAATAGCTTTCCTTCATCCGATTCCAAAAAAGCTTCGTAAACACGCGCCGTCATGCGGGCATCCTCTAAACTGTTATGAGACTTCCCGTGAAAGCCTAAAAAATTCGCTACAGTTTGCAATTTAAGATTGGCTATGCCGTGTAGATCAGAACTACGGCGTTCAAAAGCCTCCTCATATAGATCAACCTTATACTGGTCACGATAATCAATACCATGCTCCAAGAGAATAGGTAAATCACTCTTAGCTGCATTGTAACCAACGATAGGTATGTCGCCAACGAATTCTTGAAAGTCCTTTAAAACTTGTTCTACTTTTGGCGCATCTTTCAAGGTTTCAGCTGTGATTCCAGTCAAACCATTGATAAAACTCTTCAATGGTGCTGTAGTATGAACATAAGAATCAAAAGCAGCACTTTCTTGTCCATCTTGAAAGCGGACTGCCGATACTTGAATTAGATGGGTAACCCCCTCGTGTTGATTGAATTCCAAATCAAAGGCGATATAATCTCTTAATTTTTCCATTATTTACCTCAATTACTACCCAAACTAAACTATAAACAATAAAAGAAGCCATTAGGTTAATGAGTAACCCAAACAGCTTCTTTATTTTCCTCCAAAAAGGCGAGCAAAAAAGCCTTTTTTGGTTGCTTGGACTTCTTCTTTTGCTTGGTCCAACTCGAGTTTCAAGGTTTCTTGATCTTTCATCGCTTGAAGAGTTAACTGTTGCTGTTGGTCCAACTGTTTGTCCTTTTCAGCAATCTGTCGGTCTTTGATTCGCATCTGTTCATCTTTTTCTGATAATTGGCGATCTTTGGCCTTGAGCTGCTCGTACAAACGAAGAATTTCAGCATTTTTCTCATCGACCAAGATTTCCATCAGTTCACGTTGTTTGACATCATCACTGACAGGCTCATCTTCAAAAATTGTTTTTTTATAGATTTCTTCTAGCTTGATCAAGCCACTTCGAGTAACTACAGTTACACCTTTGTCATTTTTTTTCGTGTCCTCTTCTGGAAGTTCTTTGACACGATTGTTGATTGCTTGACGAGATAGTCCTAAGACCTCTGCAATCTCACTGACGGTCATTTCAATACTCATAATATCCTCTGAAACGTTTTCTAGCTTTTCTTTATTTAAATCTTATCATAAGCTAGATAAACTGTCAAATTTCCGCTTAATCCAAGGCCTTTAAAAAGGTTAGTAAGACTTGGGCAGAACGACGTCCAGCTTCGATAATAAACTCATCAAAAGAGATAGAGGCTTCGTGATTGGCATTGTCACTCATAGCACGAATGACTAGGAACGGTAAATTAAGAGACTGAGCCGCTTGAGCAATGGCAGCTCCTTCCATTTCAACTGCTAAAACATCAGGGAAGTGGGATTTGATACTAGTAATCTTATCATCTCCAGCTATAAAGCTATCTCCTGTAGCAATCAAGCCTAGGTGCCAGGTCTGTTCTAACTGAGATAGACTCTCTTGGATTTTGGCTACAAAGGTTTTGTCTGATTCAAAATAAAGCGGTTGTTGCGCCATTTGGCCATAAGCATAGCCAAAAGCAGTCACATCCACATCATGGTAAGCTAGTCTATCTGCAATCACGACATCACCAACAGCAATCCCATCTGCAAGAGCACCTGCTGATCCTGTGTTGATGATAGCTTCTACTTGAAAATGGTCAGCTAGAATAGCTACACTCATAGCCGACATGACCTTTCCAATCCCACTCTGAACTAGAACGACTTCTATATTGCCAACAGAGCCAGTGTAGTAAGTATTTCCGAGGACTTGGACTTCTTGATGTTTGTCCAAATTCTGAGTCAAATATAGGAGCTCTTCTGGCATGGCAGCAATGATTCCAATTTTCATTTCAAGTCCTTTCAATTACAAGAGTTTCATCGCTAAAATTAACAAAATCAAAAGTAGGATGACTGCAAACAAGATACGATTGAGTTTCGAATTAAAAACATTTCTCTTGGTATTCTCAATGCGGCGACTCTTATGAATCGTTGGCTCTACTTCGATTGTTAAGGTATCTTGACTAAAACCGTGGTCTCTAGAGCGTGAATAACCAAAATGTTGTGAAGACGTTGGTAGGATCTTTGTTTCCTCATCATCTTGAAGAGGTGGTCCTGAGATTTTCTCACCTCGGTTGGCACGTTCAATCATTTCGTCTGTTAATAAAGGTTTTCCCATGGGTTTCTCCTCTATTTCTTTTGTAGTTCCCAGTACTGAATTGCCATAATGGTCTTGGCATCACAGATATGACCTGACTGGATCAGGTTCTTGGCCGCCTCTAGACTCACTTCTAGAACTTCCAAGGTTTCATCATCGTCTTGCGGGCGAGGATTTTCCACCTTGACCAAATCACTAGCAAGGTAGAGTTTTAGTTTTTCATTACAAAATCCAATCGCAGAATAGAAATCGTATATCAGCTCTAACTTAGCCGTGTAGGCAACTTCTTCTTCCAATTCACGAAGGGCCGCCGCCATTGGATCAGCATTTTCACCAAGTTCTAGTTTACCAGCAGGAATCTCATAAGAAACCGCCTCGATAGCTTTTCGGTATTGCTTAACGAGAACGATTTTGTCCTCGGCTGTCACAGCTAGTACACAAACAGCTCCATTGTGAAAAATCAAGTCACGTTGGGCAGTACCCTTTCCTTCTGGTAGCTCAACCTGATCTTGCACCAATTTAAAGATAGGACCTTGATAGATTTCCTTCCGACTAATCGTTTTTTCTTCAAATTCCATGACAGACTCCTACTGGTTCTTTGGATGATGAGGGAGGCGAGTCGCATATTCATCTTTGTTGACCTGACGTCCACGGCCGATAGCAATGGCATCAGCAGGAACATTCTTGGTAATGGTTGAACCCGCTCCAACCAGAGAATTATCCCCAAGTTCTACAGGAGCAATAATAGTTGAGTTTGATCCAACAAAGACATTATTGCCAATGACAGTTTTGTATTTATTTTTGCCATCGTAGTTGACTGTAATGGTTCCTGCACCGAAATTAACGTTGCTACCCACTTCACAGTTTCCAATATAAGTCAAATGACCCGCCTTGGTATTTTCACCGATTGAAGATCCTTTTACTTCAACAAAATTTCCAATGTGAACTTGAGCAGCCAGACTTGAACCTGGTCGGATATGGGCATAAGGACCTACAGTCACGCCATCTGCAACCGTACTTTCCTCAATCATGGAATTCGTAATCACAGCCCCAGCTCCGATAGTGCTATCCACTACATAAGTACCGTTTGTCAAAACAGTCTCAGCACCAATCTTCGTTTGACCTTTCAAGGTAACATTAGCTTCGATTTGGACTTCGGGAGCAATCTCAACATCAATGTCGATGTAAGTTGCTTCAGGATTGACAAAGCTAACACCATTAACCATATGCTTTTGGTTGATACGGCGACGCATCACTGCTTCCGCAGTTGCAAGAGCTACACGGTCATTTACCCCAAGACTTTCATCAAAATCCTTGAGAGTATATGCCCCAACCTTTTCACCCGCATTACGGAAAATACCAATCACGTCAGTAATATAGTACTCACCTTGGGCATTGTTGGTGTTGATGTTTTTAAGAGCTTCAAAAAGACGTTCATTGTCAAATACATAAGTTCCTGTATTGATTTCCTTAATTTGCTTTTCAAAGTCTGTGGCATCTTTCTGCTCAACAATACGAAGAACTTCAGCATTATCGTTACGGACGATACGACCATATCCAAAAGGATCAGCTGCTTCAGCTGTTAAAATCGTCGCCACATTTTTGTGATTGATATGGAAATCCAAGAGGTTCTTCAAGCTTTCACCTGTGATCAGAGGAGTATCTCCAGCGATAACCAAGGTGTGGCCAGTATGATTTTGGAGAATAGGCTCTGCCATCATGACAGCATGCCCAGTTCCTAGTTGTTCTGATTGGGTAACAAAGTCTGTCTGACCGGCTAATACTTGCTCAACTAGCTCTGCCTTGTGACCAACTACAGTAACTGTTTTTTCAGGTTGAATAGCACCAACACTACGAAAAACATGTTCCAACATCGAAATTCCAGCTACTTTATGAAGTACCTTTGGAAGATCTGATTTCATACGAGTACCTTTACCCGCTGCTAAAATAATGGCATAATTTGACATAATCTTCTCTTTTCTCTAGAAATTCCCTTATATTATACCATAATTTAGTTTCTTAGGAGTAAACAAATAGAGAAATAGGGAAAAGACACCCATATATTCACTTTTTCCGATGTTTTCTTTGATTTTTTTATCTATTTACGTTAAACTATTTAAATATGATAAAAAAGATTCATCCAGCTATTATTTTTACTTTATTTACTATATTTATAGCTATTTTGATCCTCAATAGACCAACTTATGAAGACCATCCTGTCAAGTCAAAACCCAATGCAGTCCAGGTTGAAAATCAGGCCTTGCATAATCTTGACAAACCTATTATTGACGTCTCTGGCTGGCAAATACCTGAGGAAATCAACTACGATACCTTATCTCAAAATATTTCTGGTGTTATTGTTCGTGTCCACAATGGGGGTCAGCATACTGAAACAAATAATGCCGCCTATGCCAATGGTGTCGATAAAGCCTATATAAATCATATTTCAGAATTTCAAAAACGGAATGTTCCAGTTGCTGTTTATGCCTATCTAGCAGGTACTAGTAAGAAAGAAATGGAAAAAGCTGCTGAGGTTTTCTACAATGCTGCTTCTCCATACAACCCTAGTTACTATTGGCTCGATGTTGAAGAAAAAACAATGTCCGATATGAACGAAGGTGTTGAAGCTTTTAGGGCTAAACTAGAAGCTCTTGGCGCCAAAAATATCGGAATTTACATCGGTGTTTATTTCATGAAAGAGCATAGTATCAATACAGATAAGTTCTCTGCTGTCTGGATTCCATCTTATGGAACGAATTCAGGTTACTTTGAAACCACGCCTAATACTGATCTAGACTATGACCTCCATCAGTATACTTCAAAAGGAAGAATTGCTGGATTTGAACACCATTTAGATATTAATCTTATTTCTACCTTGAAGGAAAAAGAAGAAACCTTCAGAAAACTATTTTTAAGACCATAAGACAAGTGAAAATTGCTCTCTTTTTCACTTGTTTTTTCATTTTCTTCTCGTCTGTGTTATAATTGATAGAATAGAGAAAGAATTTTATGAAATTGAGGATTTTATGATGTTTTCATGGATTGCAAGAGTTATTAAAGGAATCGTCATCGCCTTAGGATTTATCCTACCTGGAATTTCTGGCGGTGTTTTAGCAGCTATTTTGGGAATTTACGAGCGAATGATTAGCTTTCTGGCTCATCCCTTTAAGGATTTTAAAGAGAATGTCCTTTACTTTATCCCAGTAGCTATCGGGATGCTACTCGGAATTGGTTTGTTTTCTTATCCAATCGAGTATCTGCTAGAAAATTACCAGGTCTATGTTTTATGGAGTTTTGCTGGAGCTATCATCGGTACGGTTCCTAGCCTCCTTAAAGAGTCTACTCGAGAATCTGATCGGGATAAGATTGACCTAGTCTGGTTCTGGACCACCTTTATCCTTTCAGGAGTCGGGCTCTACGCGCTAAACTTTGTTGTTGGTTCTCTCAGTGCTAGTTTCGCTAGTTTCATCTTAGCGGGTGTTCTTTTAGCGCTTGGTGTCTTAGTGCCTGGTTTAAGTCCGTCAAATCTACTCTTGATTTTAGGATTGTACGCTCCGATGCTAACTGGCTTTAAGACCTTTGATTTATTTGGTACCTTCCTTCCTATCGGGATTGGTGCAGGAGCAACTCTTATTATCTTTTCAAAATTAATGGACCATGCCTTGAACAACTACCACTCCCGTGTTTATCACTTTATTATTGGGATTGTGCTGTCAAGCACTCTCTTGATTTTGATTCCAAATGCTGGAAATGCTGAAAGTATCCAATATACTGGACTTTCTATTGTGAGCTATGTTCTCATCGCCTTCTTCTTTGCGCTTGGAATTTGGCTTGGTATCTGGATGAGTCAATTGGAGGATAAGTATAAATAATGGCAAAGAAAGTGAAGATTAAGAAAACCTTGGTCGAACAAATCTTGACCAAGGCGGGTATTGAGCACACAGGGATTCAAATCAACGCGCTTGAGGGAGAACTTCCTTCGGAATATGATCGAACTCATATCTTTAAAACCTTGGCTCTATTAGGGGACAAAACGGGGCCAATCATCGGAATCGTTCCCATAACAGAACACCTCGCTGAGAAAAAACTAGCAAAGGTTTCTGGTAATAAAAAAGTGAGCATGATTCCACAAAAAGACCTAGAAAAAACGACAGGCTATATTCATGGGGCTAATAACCCCGTCGGCATTCGCCAAAAACACAATTATCCTATTTTTATTGATCAGACTGCTTTGGATTTGGAAAAAATGATCGTCTCTGCTGGAGAAGTCGGGCATAGTATCATCATCCGACCTCAAGACTTAGCCAGCTTTGTAAAAGCAGACTTTGCTGATATCTTGGAGGAAAACAACTGATGAAACTCTATTTTGTCCGTCATGGTCGGACTGTCTGGAATCTTGAAGGACGTTTTCAAGGTGCTAGCGGCGACTCTCCCCTTCTTTCAGAGTCCATTGACATCCTAAAACAACTGGGTCAACATCTCAATGAAATTCATTTTGATACGATTTATTCTAGTGATTTACCCAGAGCAGTTAAGTCTGCTGAAATTATCCAGAGTCAACTCCAATCCCCTTGTCCTTTGAAGAGCATTCCTGACCTACGTGAATGGCAACTTGGCAAACTAGAGGGATTAAAAATTGCTACGCTCAATGCCATCTACCCACAACAAATCAAGGCCTTTCGCTCTAATCTGGCTCAGTTTGATACGAGGATGTTTGAAGCTGAATCTCTCTACTCTACGACTCAGCGAACCATTCAGTTTATCAAATCTCTGAAAGAAAGTCCGGCTGAAAGAATTCTGATTGTCGGGCATGGGGCCAATCTCACTGCTAGCCTTCGTACACTTTTAGGCTATAAAGAGGCTCACCTCCGCAAAGAAGGAGGCTTGGCCAATGCTAGTCTGACAGTTTTAGAGACCGATGATTTTGAAACCTTCACTCTAGAAAGATGGAATGACACTTCCTATCAAAAAAAATAATGGAACTTGATCTTAATAGTCAAGTTCTTTTTAGTTTTCAAAGAATATCCGTGAATTTCTCTGCTATTTATGATAAAATGGGAGTATCGCAAAAAATGACTCATCGTATCAAATTTTGAGTAAAATTAGGAGGAACCCATGTCTACAGAACATATGGAAGAACTAAATGACCAGCAGATCGTTCGCCGTGAAAAAATGGCTGCGCTCCGTGAACAAGGAATCGATCCCTTCGGAAAACGTTTTGAACGTACTGCTAACTCTCAAGAACTAAAAGACAAATTTGCAGAACTTGATAAAGAACAATTACATGAATTAAATGAAACTGCTACTATCGCTGGACGCTTAGTAACCAAACGTGGAAAAGGGAAAGTCGGCTTTGCCCATCTTCAAGACCGAGAAGGTCAAATCCAAATCTACGTTCGTAAAGATGAAGTTGGTGAAGAAAACTACGAAATCTTCAAAAAAGCTGACCTTGGTGACTTCCTTGGTGTCGAAGGTGAAGTCATGCGTACTGATATGGGTGAGCTCTCTATCAAGGCAACTCACATCACACACTTGTCTAAAGCACTTCGCCCACTTCCAGAGAAATTCCACGGTTTGACTGACGTTGAAACAATTTATCGTAAACGTTACCTTGACTTGATTTCTAACCGTGAAAGCTTTGAGCGCTTTGTCACTCGTTCAAAAATCATCTCTGAAATCCGTCGTTATCTAGATCAAAAAGGTTTCCTTGAAGTGGAAACACCTGTTCTTCACAATGAAGCTGGTGGTGCTGCTGCTCGTCCATTTATCACCCACCACAATGCCCAAAACATTGACATGGTGCTTCGTATCGCGACCGAGCTTCACTTAAAACGTCTTATCGTTGGTGGTATGGAACGCGTCTATGAGATTGGTCGTATCTTCCGTAACGAAGGAATGGACGCTACTCATAACCCTGAGTTTACTTCTATCGAAGTTTACCAAGCTTATGCAGACTTCCAAGATATCATGGACTTGACGGAAGGTATTATCCAACACGCTGCTAAGGCAGTTAAGGGTGATGGTCCAGTTAACTATCAAGGTACTGAAATTAAGATCAACGAACCATTTAAACGTGTTCACATGGTAGATGCTATCAAGGAAATTACTGGTGTTGATTTCTGGCAAGACATGACTTTTGAAGAAGCAAAAGCTATCGCTACTGAGAAGAAAGTTCCAGTTGAAAAACACTACACTGAAGTTGGTCACATTATCAACGCCTTCTTTGAAGAGTTCGTTGAAGAAACCTTGATTCAACCAACCTTTGTCTATGGTCATCCAGTAGCTGTGTCTCCACTCGCTAAGAAAAATCCTGAAGACGAACGCTTTACTGACCGTTTCGAGCTCTTCATCATGACTAAGGAGTACGGTAATGCCTTTACTGAGTTGAACGACCCAATCGACCAGCTTAGCCGTTTCGAAGCCCAAGCAAAAGCTAAAGAACTTGGTGACGATGAAGCAACAGGTATCGACTACGACTACATCGAGGCTCTTGAATACGGTATGCCACCAACAGGTGGTTTGGGTATCGGTATCGACCGTCTCTGCATGCTCCTCACTGATACAACTACTATCCGTGATGTATTGCTCTTTCCAACAATGAAATAATACTCTTCGAAAATCTCTTCAAACCACGTCAGCGTTTCCTTGACGTATGTATGGTTACTGACTTCGTCAGTTCTATCTACAACCTCAAAGCAGTGCTTTGAGCAGCCTGCGGCTAGCTTCCTAGTTTGCTATTTGATTTTCATTGAGTATAAGCTCTTATCCTCTGGTACTTGCCAGAGGATTTTTCGATGCAAAAAGAGACTGAGGAAAAACTCAATCTCTTTTCTTATTCTTGATTTTTAACTTGACTGGTGGCTACATCTTCCCCAAACCACTTCTGACTGATTGCCTGAAATTTTCCTTCTTGGTATAGTGAGATAAAGGCTTGATTCAGAGCAGCTAGCAAAGTTTTATCAGCAGGTCTAACACCCACTGCAAAAGCTTCACTTTCAAATCCAGCTGAAAAGACATTGTAGTCATTTAATATTCCTTCAGACTGGAGATAATAATTGGCATATACCCGGTCAATCAACAAGGCATCAATCCGATCATTTTTCAAATCAATTAAGGCTTCATTGAAACTTTGGTATTGATTAGCCTTCTGGTCTTTCACTCGATTCTTGAGTAGTTCGGGTTGTCCTTCAAAATTCAAATAACCAGAAGATCCAGCCTGGGCCCCTAAAACTTTGTCAGTCATATCCTGAATTGAGTGGATATTTTGAGACTTTTTAGAGACCAAAACTTGTTGATTTTCCATATATGGAATGGTAAAAGCAACCTTCTCTTTCCGTTCATCTGTAGCTGTATAGCCATTCCAGATGGCATCAATGGTACCATTTTGTAGTTCGGTTTCTTTCATATCCCAGTCGATGGGTTGAAATTTAATCTGAATTCCTAGCTTCTCAGAAACAGCTTGGGCTAGGTCAATATCAAAACCTGCATACTGGCCATTCTTCTCCTCAAATCCCATGGGAACAAAGGTATTGTCAAAGCCAATAGTAATGCTACCCTGCTTTTGATATTTGGCCCAATTATCCTGATTTGGATCACTTGCCTTCTGAGTACAAGCCGTCAGGAAGAAGCTAAAGAACAGAGCAAGTACAAGGGCAATTTTCTTTCTCTTCATAGGCACCTCCTACTCCTACTTTGGATCAACCTTAAGAATCTGATCAGCAATGTTTTCCGCAAACTGAAGATCGTGGGTCACAACAATCTGAGTCATCCCACGCTCTTTATTTTGAAGGATAAGTTTTTCTACTTCTAATCGCAATTCTGGATCTAAGGCTGATGTAGGCTCATCATATCCAATAATTTCTGGGTTTATCATCATAGCGCGAGCTAAAGCCACCCGTTGTTTTTGCCCACCTGAAAGTGAGAAAGGAAAGGCATCTGCATGTCCTGCTAACCCAAGTTGTTCTAATAAACCACGCGCCTTCTTCTCAGCAACTTCCTTCTCCATGCTCATCGTTTTTATGGGCGACAGAGTTAAGTTATCTAGAACTGACAAATGCGGAAAGAGTTGAAAATCTTGGAAAACAAATCCCAGAAGATTGCGCTTTTCTAGTTCGTCTATAGCTAACGATTCGCCGTTATAGTAGATTTCCCCCGAATCGATGGTTTCCAATCCAGCTAACATACGTAATAGGGTTGTCTTGCCGCCTCCTGATGGACCTACGATTGCAAGGATTTGCTTTTCGGGAATAGATAGGCTGAAGTTGGTTAAGATTTGTTTGCCACCAAAGGCCTTGTTGATATTTCGTAATTCTAACATAGCAATCCTCCTATCTGTAATAACTGTACTTCTTCTCAAGTTTTTTCGCTACAATGGTTACAAGACCAATCATAATCAAATAAATCGCTCCAGCTAAAAACATAGGAACAAGACTGGCATCTCGATTGGCTGCTGTCCGACTAGCCAAAATCAAATCTGAAATCCCAAGGGCATAGACCAATGAAGTATCCTTGACCAAACTCATAATTTCATTAAAGACGCTCGGTAAGACAATCTTTGTAACCTGAGGCAAAATAATATAGCGCACTGTGTCAAAAGGACTAAACTTCAAGACCTTAGCAGCCTCATATTGACCTTTAGGAATGGTTTCAATCCCACCACGAAAGATTTCAGCAAAGTAGGCTGCATAGTTCAGTACAAAAGCAATCACAGCAGCAGGCAAACGATCTAAACGAATCCCAATGCTAGGGAGCACATAGTAAATAAAGATTAATTGCAAGAGCAAGGGAGTCCCTCGCATCACCCAAATATAAAGGTCAATCAGATAATGGAGGGGTTTCCAGCGGACTTGTAAAGCAAAGGCAACGACAATACCCAAAGGAATTGAAAAGATCAAGACCAGAGCAAAGACTTGAAGAGTCATACTTGCACCGTTCAATAAACTTGGTAATATCTCAAACATATAAGACATACTGCACCTCCTAAAAATTATTGTTCCTATTATAGCATAAATAAACAATTTAGCAAGAGTTTTTGTAAAAAAATTCTATAATTCTTGAACTATACACCTTTATCTAAGAAATCCGTGCGAGATATCATCTTAAAAAATTAGAAGAATTATAAGGATTCTAGACGAGAATATAGGTTTAACTTCTAATTCTGAGAGAACAATGATCAAATTCTTTTATCAAATATCTATAAAGATTTCATTGATACAGAACTATGTTTTCTCTCATTCACTTCTTACCTCTAGAGATATAAAAAAAGAACCACTTTATAAGAATAGTATCATTTCTACTATCCATACAAGTGGCTCTTTGATGATGCCATAGCAAAGGCATCAAGATTTTTCAACTAGATTATTTAACTTTTTTGAAACGGAATAAGAGAATGGAACCGAATGCAAGTACTACTCCTACAACAGTAAGCAAGATAGTCATTTCAGAAGTACCAGTATTTGGTAGTTCTTTAGTTTCTCCTGGTTGTTTAGGTTTGTTATCTGAAGAACCCGGAGTCTCAGCAGCATAAGTATTTGTGATGGTTGGATTATTACCTGTAACTGTTGCTACAAGTTGACCTTGACCATTGTCTACAACTTTTACTGTTACTGTATAAGCATTTTTATCATAAGTTACACCAGCTTCACCACCATCTTTTTCAGTGATAGTATACGTGTGAGTTCCTGCAGCAGTGTATTCAATCTCTGGGAAAGCAACTGTTCCGTCTGCAGCATTCTTAGCTGTTGCTACAAGTTTGTCGCCTTCTTTCAATTCAAATTCATATTTATCTGCCTCAAGAGGTTTACCATTTAGGACTTTTTTAGCAGTAATTGAAGTTGTTGCAGATTTAACAGAATACGAATTTACAAAAACTTTATTGTCATATTTAACACTTGCAAACTTCTCACCATAAACATCTGTTACAGTAACTTCTGCGTTAATAGTCTTATCATCGTAAGCAAAACCTGGTTTTTGATCATTAACTTCTTTGATCTGATACTGATAAGTACCCACTGTAGAGAATTTAACGGCTTTAAATTTCACTTTGCCATCTTTATCATTCTTAACAGTTTCAACAACAGATCCGTTTGGATCAAGCAGTTGGAAGCTAAATTCTTCAGCAGCTAAGTCTTTTCCTTTTAACTGCTTAGAAACTTCAAATGAAACTTCTGTCGAACGTGAACCAGAACTAATACCTTCAGTTGTGGTTAATGGTGCAAAACCTTCTACATCAAAGTTTTCAGTCGAAGTCGTAATTTTAACGTTATTGAAAGCTTTTTTTGTTGTATTATCAACTGGAGCGGTGATACGAGTCTTATAAACTACATACAAACCTTGGTTGGTTAGATCACCATTACCATTTGGAGTAATAGTGAAGCGATTTGAATCTTGAACAACAATGTGACTTGGATTCAAAAGAGGATGATGCTCATCCTTACCCCATTCAGTAAAGTAGTAACCTGTAATCTCACTAGCTAATACTTGCCCTTCAGGGATTGTATCTTGAATCGAAACACCTTCATAAGGATTAGCATATTTGTTTACGCGAATATACCAATTAATATAATTTGGATCGTTTGTATCTTGAACTCCCCATTTAGTAAATCCTGTTGGATCCTCATCTGGAACAATACGAGTCAAATTGTATACTCCTGCTCCAGGAATATCGATTGGATACGATTTATTGAGTTCAACATTATCAGCCCATACAACAGTAAATAAGGCCGAAATTTGTTTCTCTTCAGGTAAGTTAGCAAAATAATCTTCGTTACTTACCGTCACAGTCGCTGTATTTGCAGACTTATTTGTCGTTAACTCAGCAACCTTAGTGACTCCATCGTTACCAAAGATTTCAGTAGTTGAATCTGATTCAATTTTGAATTCATTTGGAACTTTATAAACCATAAAGTCACCATTCTTCAACGTTGTTGAGTTGTCGAATTTGTAAGTGGTTTGAAGGTAAAATTTCCCTTCACCATACTCTGCACCATCAACTAACTTATTATTGTTAATTGTCGGTACTGTCGTTAGCGTATAGCTACTAGATGGTAGTTCAGCAGCTTTAACCACATTGCTAGTTCTTAGTACTGGGATAAATACTGAAGCTACTAACAATAGCGCCATGAATGCATGAGAAAGTTTTTTATTAATCTTTTTCACAACATTTGCCTCCTTTATTTTTGGGGATAGATTCCCCTATTTATTATTATATATTCTTATATAAATTTGTCAAGTATTTCATAGTAGTTCGATGTTCAAATCATACCTTTAAACTCTTATTTTATAGGGTGTAGCAGGCTTTCATCGTTCAAAACTACATCTAAATTGGCTATAAGAAATTTTAACATTTATATTATATTAGTAAAAAGAAAAGACCTCTGAGGTCTTTCAAATCATTCATTTAAAGTCATTCGTTTCTGTTAATAAGATTTTACAAAAATTCGAAATCCTTAAAGTGTCTCTATGAGTTCTTGCATCTGAACATCATCTGGAACGAGTTTTAAATAAGCTTCAGCTTGCACTTTGGCTTCTTCAAAATATCCCAATTCACGTAGGAGATAAGTATACTGCTCCAGAAATTCAGGATTATCCTTGAGATCAGACGATAGTTCCTGATAGAGCTCATAGGCCTTATCTAAATCCTCGATTTCCTGGTAAGAACGGGCAATCATCCACTTGGTCAAGAGATTTTCAGGTTCTTGACTTTGGAGAGCGATAATGTCCTCAAACCGTTCTTGTTCCATATAAATGGTTGCAAGGCGAAGGAAAATTTCTTCTGTATCCTCTGCATCTTCTTTGGCAGTAAGGAGAAACTGCTCTGCACTACTAGGATCATGCAATTCATACGAAAACTGTGAAGCAGCAAGCAAGAGCCGAGTTTCAAATGGATTTTTCTCCAAACCTTGTTTAGCGATACGAAGGGCCTCTTCCACCTGATGTTCCTTATGCAAAGCTTGACTATAACCATATTCATATCCTTCAAAATCAGGTGAAATGGTATCAATCTGCTTAAAGTAAAGAACAGATTTTTGATACTCTTCTTGGTCAAAGTAAAGGCTAGCCAGTTCAAAGGCAGTTTGGTCATCGTATTCTAGTTCTAAAGCTTTCTCTAAGAATTCAGTTGCGGCTTCAAACTTACCTAACTGGGCATAAGCGTAACCAATTCGCTGATAGGTTGAGACACCCGTTTGCTCATAGATAGAGCGATTGTCTAATTGAGCATAACCCTGAATAGCTTCCTGATAATTTCCCAACTCACTATCCAACTCAGCCAATCCAAAAACTAATAAGGCATCATCTGAGTAATTTAAGGCTTCCAGTAACTTTTCACGAGCTACATCTGTCAATCCTTCCAACTGATAGAGGTCTGCCTTCAAGGCCAAAGCCGATACGTACCAATCACTTTCGGGTGTGATTTCCTCAAGGTAAGCAAAAGCTTCCTCAACATTGCCATCCTCACTAGCAATGCTGGCTAAATTCAGATTCACTTCTGGAAATTCTGTAACGATATGTTGGTAGATTTCTTTTGCTTGAGGATAAAAGCCAATTCCCTCTAGATAGCTTGCTAGTTCGTAAAGAACTTCACTTGAATCTGTTTCGAGGGCTTCGTGAAAATACTGATCCGCTTTGGTTAAATTCTGTTCATCCAAAGCCTGGAGCATGCGCTGACTATTGTTCACTCTTGATTTCCTCCCCTTCTTCTTCATACAAACCGCTGACTTTCTTATACCAGTTAAAGATAGCTGAGATAACGACCTTGGCAGAAGCATAGACAGGAATTCCCAGCAAGACTCCCCAAATACCAAACATAGAACCTGAAGTTAGGAGAACAAAGAGGACATTGATTGGGTGGATGTTTAGCTGACTACCTAAAATAAGCGGAGAAACGAAGCGACCTTCAATCGTTTGTTCAACAATAAAGACAATAATTACTTTCAAAAGCATGACAGGGCCCGCTATTAAGCCCAAAACCAGAGCAGGCAACATCGCTAGAAAACTACCCAAGTAAGGTACTAGATTGAGGATACCAGCCGTAATACCAAGAGTCACAGCATATCTGAGACCAATAATCTTAAAGAAGATAATAAACATAATTGCCACGATAATAGCAACTGTAACCTGTCCTCTAACGTAGTTTGATAACTGTTTATTAACATCTGACAAAACTTGTCCAACAGGTTCTTTTAACTTGTTTGGGATAAATTTAGTTAGGTAATCCCGCAAGCCTTTTCCATCTCTCAAAAGATAAAAGAGCATAAAGGGTACGATAATAACCGCAACAATGACCTGGGAAACGCTACTGATAAAGGCGCTAACCCAGTTAACAGCTTGAGAAGAGATTTTGCTGGCCCACATGGTCGCCTCACTAGAAACATTGGAAAGAACCTGCTCCAACTGTGGTCTAAAATCATCTGGCAAACGTTTGGTTACAAGGTCATTGATCACCTTATCAGCATCTTCCAGGTATGTCGGCACATTCTTCGCAAAATTTAAGACTTGACGTTGCAGATTAGGAATTACGACTGCCAATCCCCAAATGATAAAGAGTCCGATAATGACAAAAACAATACTAATGGCAAGAACACGATTGATCTTGTGCTTCTCCATCCAGTCAACAATCGGATTGAGGAGGTAATAAAGTAAACCAGATAAAATAACTGGCAACATGACAACCCCTAAAAAGTCCAATACCGGTAAAAAGATAAAACTAATCTTACTTAGAATAAAAATATTTAGCCCCAGTAACAAGGTTACTAAAAATACAGTGATGGCTTTATTATCTAAAAACCACTTAAAAAACCAAGATAGGCTAAAATGTTTCTCTTTATGTTCCATAAATACATCCTTTCTGTCATTCTCTCATTATACCATTTTTAGACTAAAATAACTCTTTTTTAAAGTGCTTACATGAATGAATCTAGTGCTTCATGACTGCCATTTTGTGGTATAATGAACTTATCATTATTAAGAGGTATGGACATGAAAGAAACTGTTTATTTTGGAACTTACACTCGTCGCTTATCTAAAGGGATTTACAAGGCAGATTTTGATACAGAAACAGGCCAGCTCGCAAATCTTGAACTCTTTGCTGCTGAACCAAGTCCAACCTACCTTGCCTTTGACAAACTGCAACACTTATACACCGTAGGGAGTCAGGATGGCTTAGGCGGAATCGCTGCTTACAAGACAGATGGCGCTTTGCTAAATCATGTGGTTGAAGAAGGCGCTCCCCATTGTTATGTGGCAGTGGATGAAAAGCGTGGTCTCGTTTACGGGGCCAACTATCATAAAGGTCAAGTTCTGGTTTATAAACGTCAAACGGATGGTAGCCTCATCCAAACAGATCTAGATCAGCATAGCGGACAAGGTCCTCATGAAAACCAAACTTCCCCACATGTACACTTTACGGATCTAACACCTGACCAGTATCTCGTAACATGTGATCTAGGTACAGATGAAGTAACGACCTATGATGTTAGTCCAGAAGGAAAACTAAGTAAACTCTACACTTATCACAGCCAAGCTGGAGCAGGTGCACGCCACATCGTTTTCCACCACCACTATAAGATTGCCTATCTCATCTGCGAACTGAATAGCACTATAGAGGTCTTGATTTATGATGGGGTTGGTGAATTTGAACGCATGCAAGTTATTTCAACCTTACCAGATGGATACGAAAGCTTTAATGCTACTGCTGCCATTCGTCTTTCAAAAGATGGCAAATACCTCTATGCATCCAACCGAGGTCATGATTCCATTGCAGTCTATACAATCCTCGCTGATGGTAGCTTGGAATTATTAGAGATTGTGCCAAGCCATGGTAAAAATCCACGTGATTTCGACCTAACTCCTGATCAAGAGTTTCTCATCGCTGTTCATCAAGATTCTGATAACGCAACCATCTTTAAGCGCAATCCTAAAAGTGGTCGTCTTGCTGAGCTTTCTAACGACTTCCATGTCCCTGAAGGAGTCTGCATCAACTTCCCACATTAAAAAAAATGAACTTGAGTTTCAAGTTCATTTTTTTATAGTCTATTTCCGACATTGATACGGTTGATAGCACGTTGCAATGCGATTTTTGCACGACGTTCTTGGTCAATCAAATGCTTGTCATGGGCTTCTTCGATTTCTCGTTCAGCTCGAAGTTTCGCGCGTTCTGCACGACTGATATCGATATCACGAGCACGCTCTGCTGAGTCTGCTACAATGGTAATGATATCATTAGCAATCTCGATAATTCCTCCGTTCACTGCAATCCAGTTCACATGAGTATCATCATCGATTCGTTTTACCTTTACTTCATCAACCGCTAAAACCGCAATCATATTTTCATGTCGTGGCAAGATCCCCATCTCACCATCCAGAGTTCGTACCGATACAAAGCTGGCATGGTGATCATAGACGAGGCCATCTGGAGTCACGATCTGGACAGTTAAATGAGCCATAGATCACCTCTTAAAATCCCATTTTTTCTGCCTTAGCAATGACGTCTTCGATTGAACCGACACCACGGAAGGCATCTTCTGGTAACTGGTCATGTTTTCCTTCAAGGATTTCCTTAAAGCCGCGAACTGTTTCCGCTACTGGCACATAAGAACCAGGTTGACCAGTAAATTGTTCTGCAACGTTAAAGTTTTGAGACAAGAAGAACTGGATACGACGGGCACGTGCAACCAAAGTCTTTTCTTCATCAGAAAGTTCATCCATACCAAGGATAGCAATGATATCTTGCAATTCATGGTAACGTTGAAGGACACGTTTGACTTCCGCAGCAACTGCATAGTGCTCCTCACCAACAATCTCAGGTGCCAAGGCACGAGAGCTTGAAGCCAACGGATCAACGGCTGGGTAGATACCCAACTGTACCAACTTACGTTCCAAGTTTGTAGTTGAATCCAAGTGAGCAAAGGCTGTTGCTGGCGCCGGGTCAGTATAGTCATCCGCAGGCACGTAGATAGCCTGGATAGAGGTTACAGAACCCTTCTTAGTTGATGTGATACGCTCTTGCAATTGACCCATTTCCGTAGCAAGTGTTGGTTGGTAACCAACGGCTGAAGGCATACGACCCAAAAGGGCAGATACTTCTGAACCAGCTTGAGTGAAACGGAAGATATTGTCAATGAAAAGAAGCACATCTTGGCCTTCTACATCACGGAAGTATTCGGCAATTGTCAAACCAGTAAGGGCAACACGCATACGTGCTCCAGGTGGTTCATTCATCTGACCAAATACCATGGCTGTTTTCTCGATAACGCCTGATTCTTTCATTTCCCAGTAAAGGTCGTTCCCCTCACGAGTACGTTCCCCAACACCGGTAAATACTGAAATACCACCGTGTTCTTGGGCAATGTTGTGAATCAATTCTTGGATCAAGACAGTTTTACCAACTCCGGCACCACCGAAAAGTCCAACTTTCCCACCTTTAAGGTAAGGGGCAAGAAGGTCGATAACCTTAATCCCTGTTTCCAAGATTTCAGATGAGGTAGACAATTCATCAAAAGTTGGAGCTTTCTTATGAATTGGCTGACGCTCAGCGTCTTCAGCGAAAGGAGCATCCAAGTCAATGGTATCTCCCAAAACGTTGAAGACACGTCCCAAAGTTTCTTTACCTACTGGAACAGAGATTGGACGGCCTGTGTCCAAAACTTCCATTCCACGAGTCAAACCATCTGTTGATTCCATGGCGATCGTACGGACCATACCATCACCCAACTCCAAGGCTACTTCAAGGACGATTTTTGTTTTTCTTTCGTCATTTTTGTAGACGACAAGTGCATTATTAATCTCAGGAAGTGTTTCCCCTGCTGCAAACAAAACGTCTACAACGGGTCCGATAACCTGAGCAATTTTACCTGAACTCATCTCCTTCTCCTATTCTATATAAGATACTGTCGGTTCCTAGTTCAACTAGGTCCTAATACTCTTCGAAAATCAAATTCAAACCACGTCAGCATCACCTTACCGTACTCAAGTACAGCCTGCGGCTAGCTTCCTAGTTTGCTCTTTGATTTTCATTGAGTATAAGTTCATTTTCATACGAGCTGGACTAAATCCTATTCTAAGGCACTAGCCCCCGCTACGATTTCTGTAATTTCTTGTGTAATCGCCGCCTGTCTAGCACGGTTATACTGGATTGTCAAATCATTGATGACCTTCTTGGCATTATCAGTCGCCGTTTGCATGGCGGTCATACCTGCAGCATTTTCAGCTGTCTTGGCATCGATAATAGCCCCGTAAATCATACTTTCGGCATACTGTGGCAACAACTGCTCTAGAATCTCATCACGGCTCGTTTCTAACTCAAAGGTCAAGCTATACTCTTCATCCGCTTCATTTGGATCCAAGTCAACAATCGGAAGCATTTGTTCCACACGCATTTGACTTGTGAGAGTATTGACATGATGGTTGTAGCAGACGTACAATTCATCAAAAAGTTCGTTTTGGTACATCTCAATCGTTTTTGAAATAATTTTACGAACTTCATCAAAACTAGGTTGATCCGCCAAGCCACGTAGTTCATAGATTGGCTGAATACCACGAGCCTTAAAGAAATCAGCTCCCATACCACCGATACAGATTATCTCAAAATCTTTACCATCTGGATGGTATTCTTCTTTCAACTCCATAACGGCTTTAAGGATGGAAGCATTATAACCTCCAACCAGGCCACGGTCTGAAGTAATAACGATATAGCCTGTTTTCTTAACTGGGCGACTGATGAGCATTGGATTGGTTGAACCACCAGATCCGTTACCATGCAGAATATCCGTCAAAAGCTTACGAACTTTCTGAGCGTAAACTTGGAAGTTGCGCGCTGCTTCTTCAGAGCGACCTAACTTGGCAGCCGATACCATTTGCATAGCATTAGTGATTTGACTCGTATTTTTGGTTGAGGCGATTTTTGTTTTAATATCATTTAGAGATACTGCCATCTGACACCTCTATTCTTATTGGAAGCTGGATTGATTGAGAAACTCTGTAATCGCAGCATCCAAGACTGCTTCTTCTGGCAAGTCTTTTGTTTCACGAATGGTTTCCAAAATCTCTGGATAATGAGCATCAAAGAAAGTATGGAACTCTTCCTCAAAACGAACAATGTCATCTACTGGAATCGTATCCAAGAAACCATGTGTCAAAGCATAGAGAATGGTTACTTGTTTCTCAACAGGTAGTGGTTTATGGACAGGTTGTTTCAATACTTCTACAGTACGACGTCCACGGTTTAACTTAGCCTGTGTTGCTGCATCCAAGTCAGAACCAAACTTAGTGAAGGCTTCCAACTCACGGTATGAAGCAAGGTCGATACGAAGTGTACCAGCAACTTTCTTCATGGCTTTAATTTGTGCAGAACCACCTACACGGGATACAGATGAACCCGCATCAATGGCTGGACGAATACCCGCATTGAAGAGACCATCACCAAGGAAGATTTGTCCGTCAGTAATAGAAATCACGTTGGTTGCGATATAGGCAGAGATATCTCCTGCTTGTGTCTCGATAAATGGTAGGGCTGTAATAGATCCACCACCAAGTTCATCAGAAACTTTAGCTGAGCGCTCAAGCAAACGGCTGTGAAGGTAGAAAACATCCCCTGGGAAGGCTTCACGACCTGGTGGACGACGAAGCAAGAGGGAAAGCTCACGATAAGCGACCGCTTGTTTTGAAAGATCATCATAAACAATCAAAACATGCTTGCCTTGGTACATAAACTCTTCTGCCATAGCAACTCCGGCATAAGGAGCTAGGAAGAGCAATGGAGATGGTTGTGAAGCAGAGGCTGTCACAACGATTGTGTAGTCCAAGGCACCGTACTGGCGAAGTGTTTCTACTTGTGTACGGACTGTAGATTCTTTTTGTCCAATCGCTACGTAGATACAGATCATATCTTGCCCTTTTTGGTTCAAGATCGTATCAATTGCGATGGTTGTTTTCCCTGTCTGACGGTCACCGATAATCAACTCACGTTGACCACGACCAATCGGAACAAGGGCGTCAATAGCTTTCAAACCTGTTTGCAATGGTTCTGATACAGACTTACGTTGCATAACGCCAGGAGCTGGCGCTTCCACTGGACGAGTCTTGTCAGTATGGATGTCACCAATACCATCAACTGGACGACCAAGTGGGTCGACAACACGTCCGATTAGGCTGTCCCCCACAGGTACTTCCATGATTTTACCTGTACGGCGAATCGTATCACCTTCACGAATATCTGTAAAGTCTCCAAGGATGATAATCCCAACGTCTGTAGACTCCAAGTTTTGCGCCATCCCATAAGAGCCGTTTTCAAAGACCAACAACTCTCCACTCATGGCATTTTCAAGACCGTGAGCACGCGCAATTCCATCCCCGATATAGGTTACAACACCTGTTTCAGACACATCAAAATTGGGTTTGAAATTTTCAATTTGTTGCTTAATTAAAGCGCTGATTTCTTGTGCGTTAATTGCCAAAAGAACACCACTTTCTATTTCAAATTTTCTTTAACAACTCGAAGTTGTTGTTTAATACTCACATCAATTGTCTTGTGATTAGCAAAAATGACAAAACCACCAATGAGTCCTTCATCAATTTGTTCTTTGATACTCCGTACTTTCAGAGACATTTTTTTCTCTATCAAGGGAAGCAAACGTTCCTTCTGTTCGTCCGTTAAAGGATGAGCTGAAGAAATCGTAACTACAAAATGATTGGTTTCTCTTTCAAGACGATTCAAACAATCAACAATAATATCATAAAAAAGATTTGCTCTGTGATTGTAAATCAGAACCTGAATAAAGTTTTGCATTAAAGGTGAGACAGAGTCTTGAAAAAAACCAACTGTTTTTTCCTTATCAGACTCATCGACTGCCACCTGAGCTAAAAAAGAAGGTAAGCCCGTTTCTTCTGCGACTTGCTTGATTTGATCCAAGTCTGAAAAAATCCGGTCCTCTTCTCCTTTTTCAATCACTAATTGGACAAAAGGCATGCTGTACTTTTCGATTACCTTTGCTGTTTTCTTGTCCATTAGGCTTCTCCTAGCTGATCGATATACTGATCAATGAGTTCCTTATGAGCATGACTGTCAAGGTTTTTTGAGATGATTTTACCGGCGAGACTAATTGTCAAATCTGCCACCTCGCCCTTAACACTTTGTAAAGCCTCAGCTTTATTCTGAGCAATTTCTTGATTCGCCTTCTCTTTTAAGCGACCTGCTTCTACTTTAGCATCTGCCAGAATATCTGCTTTACTCTTCTCTGCAGTCTCTTTAGCATTTTCAATGATTGTTTTGGCTTCGTTGCGACTACCAGCCAATTCATCTTCTCGTTTTTGGGCAAGTGTTTCTGCTTTTTGACGAGCCTGTTCAGCTCCATCAATATCAGCAGCAATTTTATTTGCCCTTTCTTCGAAGACACTTGTCAAGTTTGACCACGCATATTTCTTAACTAAGACAATCAAAAGGATAAAAGAGCCAGCGATTAAAATAAAGTTACCAATTAATTCACCTACTGTTACGTGCATCTGTTACTCCTTTCTACTCTTCTCCATCATTTATCTTATTTCCTAAGTACATAGAAGACAACATGGTAAACACATAGGCTTGGATGCAGGAAATAAAGACAGAAAAGGCTGTCCAAGCCAAGTTAGCACCAAAAGCAACTGGATACCAATATAGAGCTTGATGAGATAGAGTGATTAGCAAACTAGCCATCACTTCTCCAGCAAAGATATTTCCGAACACCCGCAAGGCAAGTGATAAAAAGTTGGTAAACTCTTCTAAGATATTCATGGGAGTCATAAAGCCAGGTGTGATATAGGCTTTTAGATATTTTTTAATCCCACGGCGACGAATCCCTTCAATATGGGTCATCAGGATAATTCCAAATGACAAGGCCAAGTCAAACTGGAGATTTGCAGTTGGCGATGTCCAAAGGTTTGTCCCATCTGTAGTTTGAAGTTTCGCCATCAAACCGAGGTTATTTGCCAGTACCATAAATAGAAATAGACAAAGGAAAAAGAGCGAGTAGTCTTTCATGTAGCTTTTACCAATGTTAGGTTCTGTAAATCCAATAACGAAGTCATAGAAATACTCAAGTACATTTTGCTTTCCTTTGGGTTTCAAAGTCATATTGCGACTTGCCCAATAGATAAAGCCAAAAACAACTCCCACAATCAACAAGGTCATGGCTAACATGGTTAAATCAAAGGTAACAGGACCAATATTGATGGTTGGATTGATACTTTCTTCCATCTAGAATCCTCCCTTTTCTTCTCGTTCCATTTGTCTATTTGATGACGAATGAAAAGACGAGGGTAACCAAGAACGTTCCTTCAATAAAGGCAATCCCCATGATCATTAAGCTACGTAATTGTGGGATGATGTCTGGTTGGCGAGCTGCTGATTTGAACAAACCGTTCATCAACATACCTTCTGCAAGGGATACACCCATACAGGCAAGACAAAGACCGAAAAATGTTAAATTCATGATGAATTCTCCTTTTATTTAAAATTTACTTACTTAGTTTAGTCCTAAAATTTGTTTTTGTCAACTTTTTACTTACGTTGGAAGCGTTTCAGCTGATTTATTTCTATTTTTGCTATTTTTACACTATTCTATAGAAAGTTTTTCCATTTTAGATTGCGAGTTTTTCTTGATTTTACTATATTTTCTGAAACAAACCGAAAAATCCAAGTTAAGAACTTGGATCGATTCATTTTATTTAAAATAGTAGGAATAGTGTTGTTTACAACCTGGATTAAATGGTGCACTGCAGTAAGGACAAGCCATCTGTTTTTGGTAATCTTGGAAAGTCATTGTCCTCTTACAAACCCCACATAAGATCGGTCGATCCTCAGAAAGCACCAAGGGATAGGGCGAAAACAAATGCGTTTCCATAGCATTGTGGCACTGATAGCATGCATAGTATTTCTTGCATTCATAACACTGGAGTGAAACAATATCCTTTTCACTATGATAATGAACACACCTGCTTTCATCATCTACCAATAAACCTTGAGCTTGAATCATTCCCTTTTCCTTATCTAGGCACGAACTGTAACACTTGTCCCGTCTTCCTTATAGAGGTTGATGAGCCCTTCTTTCAGAGCACGAACCATGTCACCTGCTTGTACAGGTTGTGGGACCTTGATTGTCAAGAGTTCCATTGGATTTGGAGCACGGTCGATTTTATTGCCCTTGGCATCATGAAGATCTTCGATATAAGTATCAAAATGACGGAAACCTGGTCCATAAAACTCAACTTGATCGCCTTCGTTGATGACATTTCGTTGACGAATGGTTGCCGTTTGAGTCGCATCATCATAAGCAACCACTTCAGCGACAAACTTGTATTCAGGAATTTTACGACGTGCGCCAAATAACTGCTCATTCTCAGACGGTGTACCATAGTAGAATCCAGTTGCCAATTCACGCTGGGCAACCTTCCACATCTCGTCCACCAAGTCCTGTTTGATGGCCTCAAACTTTTCAGGACTTTCGAGATAAGCATCCACAGCCGCCTTGTAGCAGTTTGTTACTGTTGAAACATAGTGAATAGACTTCATACGACCTTCGATCTTAAGACTGTCTACACCATTTTCAATCATATCTGGGATATGGTCAATCATAGACATATCTACGGCAGACATCGAAAATTCTTCTGGGATTTCACCTTTAAGGCTCTTACGTTCTTGGCCGAATGGCATGTCGTAGAGGTCGTATTTCCAACGGCAAGATTGAGAACAACCACCACGGTTAGCATCACGCATACTCATGTGGTTTGAAAGCGTACAACGACCTGAGTAAGAAATACACATGGCCCCATGGACAAATGCTTCAATCTCGACATCTGTACGTTTGCGAATCTCTGCCAATTCTTCCATTGAAACTTCACGAGCCAAAACCACACGAGTTAGACCAAGTTCTTTCCAGAACTCAAGAGTTTCATAGTTGGTCGCACTGGCTTGGGTTGAAAGATGGATTTCAAGACCAGGTGCTTCAGTTGCTGCAATCATAATCAAGGCTGGATCTGACACGATAACTGCGGCAATCCCGATGTCACGCAACTTACGGAACCATTCTCCAGCACCAGCTTCATTTCCTTCGTGCATAACCATGTTAGCAGCCACATAGACCTTGGCACCGTACTTAGCAGAAAACTGCACGCCTTCTTCCATCTGTTCAAAGGTGAAGTTTCCTGCACGACTACGAAGACCATAGGCCTGTCCGCCGATGAAGACTGCGTCCGCACCATATTGAACAGCTACTTTCAGCTTCTCTAAAGTCCCTGCAGGTGATAAAACCTCAGGACGTTTTAATGTTTTTGTCATTTTTTCTCCTATTTGCAATATAAAAGTTTGACGTTTTTCCTTCTCATTTTATAGTAAATAAGCAATAAAATCAAGCCTAGACAGATTGTTTTGACAATTCTAATCTTTTCTAAAACAAAAAACTAGCCTTTCTAGACTAGTTGTTCTCAAGATAAAATTCAAAGCGTTCGCCCACGTATTGACTCTTTACATACTCGAAAGCCGTCCCATCTTCAAGATAAGAGACCTGAGTCAAGGCTAAAATGGCATGACCCTTTTCGACTTCTAGATAGTGAGCAATCTTTTCCTTAGCCAATCTCGCATAAATGGTCTGTTGGGATTTGCCAATCCGGTAACCATGTTGCTGCAAGGTTTGGAAGAAATGACTGGTGATTTCTTCTTTTTTGAAATCCTTAATAAATTTCTCAGGAATGGATGCGACTTCATAGACTAGTGGAACTTGGTCAGCGTAACGCACCCGTTCCATGCGGATAATATTCTCTGTCGGAGTAATCCCTAGCTTAGCGACCTCTTGCTCATTTGGAATGGTTCTTCTGTAAGAAATGAGTTGGCTAGAAGGGACTTTCCCCTGAGATTTGACAATCTCCGTAAAACTGGTTGTCCCCCGCATTTTTTCTTGGACACGAGTGCTAGAGACAAAGGTTCCACTTCCTACTCGACGCTCCAAAACTCCTTCCTCAACCAAGAGAGAGATAGCCTGGCGTAATGTCATCCGGCTAACTTGAAACTGTTCCGCTAAATCTCGCTCACTTGGAAGTCTCTCTCCGATTTTCCAATGATGCTCATCTATATCCTTTTTGATCTGATCGTGGATTTTCATATAAGCTGGTAACATGATTCTCACTTCTTTTCTTTATTTTCTCCATTGTACCGTATTTGCTAAGAAAAAGTCAAACTTTGCCTTGTTTAGTTGGTAATTCGCCCCTATTTGTGATAGAATATTGAAAAAGATATTTCTTTTGAGAAAGGAAAAAGATGAGCAACATTTCAACTGATTTGCAAGATGTCGAAAAAATCATCGTGCTGGACTATGGTAGCCAATACAACCAGCTGATTTCACGCCGTATTCGTGAAATTGGTGTTTTTTCAGAGCTAAAAAGTCATAAAATCTCAGCCGCAGAGGTTCGTGCGATTAACCCTGTAGGAATCATCCTCTCTGGTGGACCAAACTCTGTATACGAAGATGGTTCATTTGATATTGACTCAGAAATTTTTGAACTTGGCATTCCAATTTTGGGAATCTGCTATGGTATGCAACTTTTAACTCATAAACTTGGAGGAAAAGTTGTCCCTGCAGGTGATGCTGGTAACCGCGAGTATGGCCAATCACCACTTACCCATACCACTTCTGCCCTCTTTGAAGGAACTCCTGAAGAACAGATTGTTTTGATGAGCCATGGCGATGCTGTAACAGAAATTCCTGCTGATTTTGTTCGTACTGGAACTTCTGCTGACTGTCCTTATGCAGCTATTGAAAACTCAGAAAAGCACATCTATGGTATCCAATTCCACCCAGAAGTTCGCCATTCTGTATACGGGAATGATATCCTTCGCAACTTTGCCCTTAACATCTGTCAGGCTAAAGGCGACTGGTCAATGGACAACTTTATCGATATGCAGATCAAGAAAATCCGTGAAACTGTTGGAGACAAACGTGTCCTTCTCGGTCTATCTGGTGGTGTTGACTCTTCTGTTGTTGGAGTTCTTCTTCAAAAAGCAATCGGTGATCAATTAATCTGTATCTTTGTAGACCACGGTCTTCTCCGTAAGGGAGAGGCTGACCAAGTTATGGACATGCTTGGTGGTAAGTTTGGTTTGAATATCGTCAAAGCAGATGCTGCAAAACGCTTCCTTGACAAACTTGCTGGTGTTTCTGATCCTGAGCAAAAGCGTAAAATCATCGGTAACGAGTTTGTTTATGTATTTGATGACGAAGCAAGCAAACTAAAAGATGTGAAATTCCTTGCTCAGGGAACGCTTTACACTGACGTGATTGAGTCTGGTACAGATACTGCTCAAACCATCAAATCACACCACAACGTTGGTGGTCTTCCAGAAGACATGCAGTTTGAATTGATTGAACCATTGAACACTCTTTATAAAGACGAAGTCCGTGCTCTCGGTACAGAGCTTGGTATGCCAGACCACATCGTATGGCGCCAACCATTCCCAGGACCAGGACTTGCTATCCGTGTCATGGGTGAAATCACTGAAGAAAAACTAGAAACTGTTCGTGAGTCAGACGCAATCCTTCGTGAAGAAATTGCCAAAGCTGGACTTGACCGTGATATCTGGCAATATTTCACTGTCAACACAGGCGTTCGTTCAGTAGGTGTTATGGGTGACGGTCGTACATATGACTACACCATTGCCATTCGCGCTATCACTTCTATCGATGGTATGACAGCTGACTTTGCCAAAATTCCTTGGGATGTCCTTCAAAAGATTTCTGTACGTATCGTAAACGAAGTAGACCACGTTAACCGTATCGTCTACGATATTACAAGTAAACCACCCGCAACCGTTGAGTGGGAATAGAATTTTCTATAAAATAATAAATAATACTGCTGGAGCATGGACTACAGTAGTATTATTTTTTATAATTTCAATATTAAGAAAATTTCTCGACTCTCAACACCCCTTTTTAAATCCCTGAAACCATGCTATAATATAGTAAGTATAGATCCAATAACCTAATGATAAAGATTTCTTACATCATCCGTAAGTGTTATTCTACTCTGATTCATACTATAATGAAAGTAACAAAAGATGGAGGTGTTTCACATGGAAACCATTTTACGAGTAGAATCATTAACAAAGCATTATGGGAAAGAGCCGAATAGCACCAAGGCCTTGAACGGCATATCTTTTCAAGTTGTAAAAGGTGAGTTCTTAGGAATTATGGGGAGTAGCGGTTCTGGGAAAACAACCCTTCTTAACTGTCTCGCCACAATCATCAAGCCAACTGACGGCTCTATTCAAATGCAAGAAAAAGATTTAGGCCAATTAAAAGGTAGTCAGTTATCTGATTATCGTGGCAAGGAAATTGGCTATCTCTTCCAGAATTTTGAGCTTTTGGACAATCTTACAGCCAAAGAAAATATTTTACTCCCCTTGTCTTTGCACAAGATCGATGCCGACGAAAGCAAGGTTCGGTTAGAATTACTTTCCCAATATCTGGATATTTCTGAACTTCTGGATAAGTTCCCTTCTCAATTATCAGGTGGTCAACGGCAAAGGGTAGCTGCTGCGCGCGCCTTAATTTTAGACCCTAAGATTGTATTTGCGGACGAGCCCACAGGAGCTTTGGATTCAAAAAATGCGACCATTTTGATGCAAAAATTATCCGAAATGAATCAAGTGGAAGAAACCACCATTCTCATGGTGACCCACGATTCCGTCGCAGCCAGCTTTTGCAACCGCATCTTGTTTATCCAAGACGGAAAACTATTCCATGAAATCCGTCGCGATTATCCAAGAGAAAGTCAAGAAGACTTCTACCACAGAATACTAAAGGTTATGGCAACCCTAGCTGGAGGTGATGGCAATGTTTTCTAAATTAGTCTCAAGAAATAGCAAGAGAGATCGAAAGAATAACAGCTTGTATTTTAGTTCTATGGTTCTTTCCATCATCTCCTTTTACATCATCCTTTCTTTGTCTCATCAAGATGTGATGATCTTTCTCAAACAAATAGAAAGTGACGCTGTAAATAAACTCTTTAGCATGATTCCCATTCTTTATGTAGCAACACTCTTTATCCTCTTTTTTCTAGTCTATTTCGCAAGCAGTATGCAGATGGAAAGAAGAAAACATGAATTTGGTGTTTATCTCACACTAGGCATGCGGAGAGGTAAACTGTTCTTACTGCTCCTACTCGAGGATTTGAGAAACAGCATCCTTGCTCTTGGAATAGGCCTTCCTATTGCCATCTTGATTTCAGAACTGATTAGCCTAATAACCGCTAAAATTGTTGGGTTGGGGATTATTGAACATCAATTTTCTCTATCTACTACAGCTCTAGTCTATACAGTCATCGGCTTCCTAGCTGTTAAATTAGTCGTCTTTGTTCTTTTAAGTGCAAAAACAGCCAATAAGGAAATCGGAGATCTTCTTGCCTATTCTCCTTCTGGTATGAAGAAACTACTTCCCAAAGGGGTATACCTTCTTACTTCCGTCCTCGGAATCTTGCTTCTCGGAACAGCCTATTACTTGGGGATGAGTAGACGAGCTTGGGAAAGTGTCATAACCATGGGCTTCACTGTTCTCTTGGGAACTTTTGGAACTATCCTACTCTTCTTTGGTATGCGTTTATTTATAGACTTTTTGGTTAAGCTTGGAAGCAATCGAAAACTCCACACCTATAATTTTAGACAGATTCAGGAATTAGTTATCCAGCACTCAACTATACTGGCCATCTGCTCCCTCTTAATCTTCTCTGCCTTGTGCCTCTTTGGAGCAGGTGTTGCCATTGCAAGCGGCAATTCAGGCAATCAAACCCACGTATTGGATTATACATTTAGAGATAGCAAGCAAGAATCAGATGAAAATCTTGATGTGAATACAGTTAAAAAAGAGCTTGAAGCAGAAGGACTAGCATCACAGTTCTCAAAGATTCTACAAATCAAAGTCGGGAAACCAAAAGAAAACGAGTCCGTGTCCTTCGAAGAGATCATCAATGAGTTGAAAAAGCAAAAAGGCAGCAAGAACAAGGAAATTTTGCTCCAAAGATTTAAACAGTCTACTACTTCCCACCTCATACCAGTTTCCGAATACAATGAACTTAGAAAAGCTGCCAATCTCCCTCCTTTAGAATTAACTAGTAAGGAAGCCTACTTGTATATGGGAAAAGATTTTCTCCCTGATGAGAACTTGGTTAACTCTGTCCTAAAGACAAATCCTCAAATCAACGTCATGGGAAATGATATAAAATTGATTGGCGAAGTACAGTCTTTACCGATTGTAACGGATCGTGAAATCACCCTCTCTGTTGCCCTCATAGTCACAGATGAAGTCTTTATGAACTATACAGACGGTCACTATTCGAACTATGTCAGCGGTATCTTGGCTCCTGAGCTAGTCAAGGAAAAAGGCCTGATGAGAGCTATCTCAGATACAAATGAAAAGCTGAATCAAACTTCTCTTGGCTATGAAAGTTATATACAAAATATGGGAAGACAATTATTTTACATTATCTCTGCTAGCTATATTACTATTTATCTGGCAATCATTTTCCTTGTCGTTGCAAATACAATCATCGGCGTCCAGTTTTTGATGGGACAAAGACAATCCTACAGACGATATCAAACCTTGATCCATCTTGGAGCTAACTACGAAACTCTTTGTAAATCGTCAGAAAAACAAATCAACTGGTATTTCGGTCTGCCAATAGCCCTTGCACTTCTCAGTAGTAGCTTCGGAGTGAGCTCCCTCCTCACAGGAATAGTACCGGCTAGTGCAAGAATGGCCATGGGGCAGAAATTTATGACAGCTATGCTGATAGTACTGCTGTTAGCTGGATTTGAAGTCATCTATATCAGAATTGTAAAGAAAAATAGCAACAAGTACTTGTTGTCCTTAATGGAACCCAAAAGAGAAGAATAAGGTAGAATAAGGTAGAATAGGGTAGAATAAAATAGGAAAAGGAGGAACCGATATGAAGCATATTCTGGTAATTGAAGATGAAGCCTTGATTCGAGATGAAATTGTCATCTTGTTAGAGAAAGCGGGTTATCAAGTTGATAAGTTGACTGACTTCAAAGATACAAGCCAGCAAGTGCTGCAATACGATACGGATCTAATCATACTGGATTTGAATTTGCCGGGAGAAACAGGTTTTCAAATTTGTAAAAATCTCAAGTCCAAACGCTCTGTGCCCATATTGATTCTCACCTCTCGTGAACAATTAAAAGATGAAATCTACGCCCTGAAATTAGGGGCAGACGAGTACTTAACAAAGCCTTTCAAGAAAGAAAGATTTTTGGCACGTATAGAAAATATCTTGAAACGCTATGAAGGCAGACAAAATCTACTTGAAAAAGATAATTTTCTGCTGGATAGACAGACCTATACCCTTTATATCAATGGACACTCGATTTTACTCCCCCAAAATCAAGGGAAATTGTTGGAAACCTTATTGGTTACTAATGCTCCTGTCGTCACAAAAGAAGAACTAAGTATGAAACTATGGAACACAACTGAGTTCATCGATGAAAATGCTCTTCAAGTAAATATTGCAAGGCTCAAAAAGGTGATGAAACAGGCTGGCATTGCGCTTCAAGTCAAGTCCGTCAGAGGTATTGGTTACAAGCTTGAAGAGGTAAGTCCAGATGAAACATAATCTAAAATATCTAGCTAGTTATCTGCCTTGGTTACTTGTTCTCTTAGCATTTGATCTATTTACAGCTGTCCTGCTTTGGCTTTCAGATGTGAGAATGTTTCAAGCCCTCATCCTTCTCTATATTTTAGCCACCGTCCTGCTTTTTTTCATCCTATCATTCTTACTTATAAAAACAGAAAGAAAAAAATCATCTGCCTATAAAGCCTTCATAGCCAATCCCAAGACGGATACTGAGCTTGAATTATTGCATTTATCAAGTGCCTCAGAAAAAGAAAGCATTGAAAAAATAGCAGATACACTTTATCAAAAGCAGGCTGAAATAGGAAAACTCAACTCATTACTAGCCGAGTATGAGGACTATGTTGAAAAATGGGCGCATGAGATTAAACTCCCTCTGTCGCTTCTTTCCCTCCTTTTGGACAATCAAAGCGACCAGTTGCCTGAGGATACAGCTTTTAAGTTGGACTATGTGAAAAAGCAAATCCAAGAAAATGTATCACAGATCCTATTCTACTACAGGGTGAAAAGTGAGAAAAATGATTTTCTATTTGAATACCTTGACCTAGAAGAGTGTATCCAAGATCTTTTGGAAAACTTTGATCCCTTGCTCAAAGAAAAGAAATTTACGATTAAGGTAGAAAACATACAAGGAATCTGCTACACCGATCAACGCAGTTTTGAATTTATCCTCTCTCAAATCCTAGCCAACTCCATTAAATATAGCTCCGACAAACCCGAACTCAATATTTATATATCAAAAGACAAGGGACGTACAAGTCTGATTATTAGGGATAATGGCTGCGGAGTTAAAACTTGTGACTTCCCTCATATCTTTGAGAAAGGTTTTACAGGTGATTCAGGAGAGACAAGGAAAAAATCAACAGGCATGGGCCTCTATCTGGTCAAACAATTAGCAGATGCTTTAAAAATCGAAATCACAGTAAAATCCGAATGGATGCAAGGCTTTGAAATCTCTCTTTCTATTTAGTCATTTTTCAATTAAGAAAATTGCCTAATCATAGAAAGCACATATTTTATACCAAAAAGGAAAGCACTTCTGCTTTCCTTTTTTATTTGCGTTTTTTCTTCGCTTTTTTCATTTTGTTAGCCATGCGTTTCATAGACTGTTTCATGGCAAATTCACCGATTTTACCTTTGAGTCCGCCACCAAACATCTGGCTCATATCTGGCATGCCTGCTCCTCCGAGACCTGACATATCCGGCATTCCACCTTGTCCCATCATGCCTTCAAGGGCAGACATATCCATTCCTCCCATATTTGGCATATTTTTAGGAAGGTTATTGGGATTGATTCCCATTTGCTTCATCATTTTGTTCATATCCCCAGACATGACACCTTGCATGAGCTGTTTGGCCTGGTTAAAGTCCTTGATAAATTTATTGACTTCGACAAAGGTATTTCCAGAACCAGCAGCGATACGGCGGCGACGACTTGGATTTAACAAATCAGGATTTTCACGCTCTTCGGGTGTCATGGAAGATACAATGGCACGTTTACGCGCAATCTGACGCTCGTCCACCTTCATGTTTTGAAGGGCAGGGTTGTTAGCCATACCTGGAATCATCTTGAGCAAGTCTTCCACTGGTCCCATATTTTGCACCTGATCCAATTGATCAATGAAATCATTGAAATCAAAGGTGTTTTCGCGCATCTTCTCAGCCATTTCAAGAGCTTTTTGCTCATCGTATTCTTGAGAGGCCTTCTCGATCAAGGTCAGCATATCCCCCATACCAAGGATACGACTTGACATACGATCTGGGTGGAAGGTTTCGATATCTGTTATCTTTTCACCCGTACCAGTGAACTTGATCGGTTTTCCAGTGATGTGACGAACAGACAAAGCTGCACCACCACGAGTATCCCCATCAATCTTGGTAAGAATAACACCAGTCACTTCTAACTGAGCATTAAACTCACGCGCAACATTGGCCGCTTCCTGACCAATCATGGCATCAATGACGAGCAGGATTTCATTTGGTTGGGCTAAGGCCTTAACGTCACGAAGCTCGTTCATCAAGAGCTCATCAATCTGCAATCGACCTGCCGTATCAATCAAGACATAGTCGTTGTGATTGGCTTGTGCTTGCTCCAAACCTTGACGAACTATCTCAACAGCTGGCACTTCTGTTCCAAGTGCAAAGACAGGAACATCGATCTGCTGTCCAAGTGTTTTCAACTGATCGATGGCTGCTGGACGATAAATATCTGCCGCAATCATCAAAGGACGAGCATTTTCTTCTTTTTTGAGTTTATTAGCCAATTTACCAGCAAATGTTGTTTTACCAGCCCCTTGCAAACCGACCATCATGATAATGGTTGGAATTTTTGGTGACTTGATAATTTCTGCCGTATCGGAACCTAAAACAGCTGTCAATTCCTCATCAACGATTTTGATAATCTGTTGGGCTGGATTGAGGGTATCAATGACCTCGTGTCCGACTGCACGTTCACGAACCTTCTTGATAAAGTCCTTTACAACAGGCAAGGCAACGTCGGCTTCCAGCAAGGCCAAACGAATCTCTTTGGTTGCTTCCTGGACATCAGCCTCAGAAATTTTTCCTTTTTTTCGTAGATTTTTAAAGACGTTCTGTAAACGTTCTGTTAAACTTTCAAATGCCATTTTTCTTCCTCTTATTCTCTATTATCAATACTTGTTAAAATTTCTATCTGCTCCTGCAGAAAGTCATCCTTGGGATAACGCTCCAAGATCTGGTCAAAAATCTGACTACGAACAATGTAGTCCGAATACATGTGCAGTTTCATCTCATAATCTTCTAGAATCTTTTCCGTACGCTTGATATTGTCATAGACAGCCTGACGACTGACACCGAACTCTTCAGCAATCTCAGCAAGACTGTAATCATCAGCATAATAGAGTTCAATATAGTTCATCTGCTTGTCTGTCAAAAGCGCCGCATAAAATTCAAAAAGGGCGTTCATACGATTGGTTTTTTCGATTTCCATAACTTTTATTATACCAAAAAAACGATTATACTGCTAGAGTAGAAGCACTTCAAATAGAATAAGAAAAAAAAGAACCTTGCAAGGCAAGATTCTTTTAGTGTCTGACTTAAATAATTGTTCTTCTGGGAACTTAATCGAATTAAGCTTCGATTTCTGTAACCATACCTGAACCAACAGTACGTCCACCCTCACGGATAGAGAATGTAGTACCTTGTTCTACGGCGATTGGGTGGATCAACTCAACGTCGATAGTCACGTTATCACCAGGCATTACCATTTCAGTACCTGCTGGAAGTTCGATTGAACCTGTAACGTCAGTAGTACGGAAGTAGAATTGTGGACGGTAGTTGTTGAAGAATGGAGTGTGACGTCCACCTTCTTCTTTAGTAAGGATGTAGACTTCACCTTTAAATTTAGTGTGTGGGTTGATTGAACCTGGTTTAGCGATAACTTGTCCACGTTCGATTTCGTCACGTTGAACACCACGAAGAAGGACACCTACGTTATCTCCGGCAAGACCTTCGTCAAGTTGTTTACGGAACATTTCAACACCAGTAACAACTGCTTTTTGAGTTTCTTCTTTGATACCAACGATTTCGATTTCGTCGTTGACACGAACAGTACCACGGTCGATACGTCCTGAAGCAACTGTACCACGTCCAGTGATTGAGAATACGTCTTCGACTGGAAGAAGCAATGGTTTTTCAGTGTCACGTTCTGGTTCTGGGATGTACTCATCAACAGTGTTCATCAATTCCATGATGATGTCTTCGTATTTAGAGTCACCTTCAAGAGCTTTAAGAGCTGAACCTTGGATAACTGGAAGATCGTCACCTGGGAAGTCGTATTCTGACAAGAGGTCACGGATTTCCATTTCAACCAATTCAAGCAATTCTTCGTCGTCTACCAAGTCAATTTTGTTCATGAAGACGATAAGGTGTTTAACACCAACCTGACGTGAAAGAAGGATGTGCTCACGAGTTTGTGGCATTGGTCCGTCAGTTGAAGCTACTACAAGGATAGCTCCGTCCATTTGAGCGGCACCAGTGATCATGTTTTTAACGTAGTCCGCGTGTCCTGGAGCATCGATGTGAGCGTAGTGACGTTTTTCAGTTTCGTACTCAACGTGCGCAGTGTTGATAGTGATACCGCGTTCGCGTTCTTCTGGAGCAGCATCGATAGACGCATAGTCTTTAGGTTGGTTAACTGCTGAAGGCAAGCGACGTGCCAATACAGTTGTGATAGCTGCAGTCAAAGTAGTTTTACCGTGGTCAACGTGTCCGATAGTACCAATGTTAACGTGTGGTTTACTACGATCGTATTTTTCTTTTGCCATTTGAGTAAAAGCCTCCAATAAAATATATTTTATAGATAGACAGTAGGCAATACAGTCTAACTTTCCTTACTATTTTATCAAATTTCTGCTAAATTGCAAGTGTTTTACACATATTTTGTGAATTAATCTAAATCTTATCAAATCCTGTTCTTCTGCTTCTTTATGGCAATATGAATTCAAACTTATCTTTGTTTGAGAGATAGTATTTTCATCAAAAAAATCAGGTTTCCCTGATTTTAATTTGATTCTGTTTTTTCCAGTCCCTTAGCTTCTTTATGGTTTTCATATAATTTCGCTAGGAACTTAGTAATTTCTTTAAAAATAGAGTAAGTAGGTACTGCTACGACCATCCCTACGACACCGTAGATATTACTTGACAGTAAAAGGAGAACTAAAATCGTAATCGGATGCACTTTCATAACCCCTCCAACGATACGTGGATAGAGAATATTTCCGTCAATCTGCTGGATAATAAGCATATAAGCAACCGCAATCAACATACGATGAGGATCTGTGAACACATTGGCAATCACCATTGGAATCAAGCCAATACTTGGACCAACATAAGGAATTAAATTTGCGATTCCAGAAAAAATAGCAAAAACTAGGGCGTACTTTAATCCGATAACGCTATAGCCAATATAGGCTAAACATCCAATAATAACCGCATCAATCGCAATTCCACTGATATAGCGTGCTATGGTTGTATTGAGATTGGTTAAAAGGCTAGAAAGATTCAATTTGTCATGTTTTAAGACGGTACGTTCCAACATTGGTAGCAACTTATGACCATCCAACAAGAAATAAATCAAGAATACAGGGGTCATAATGAGAATCAGAACTGTACTAAACAAGGCTGAAAGAACGCTTCCTAAACTGTTGCTGACGCTATTCAGGATATTCTGGAGGATATCCACATAGGAGAGATTCAGTTGTTGAATTGTTTGTTGAATATCAATATTTTGGAAGACTGGATTCATGGACAAATCGATGATCAAATCTTGTAGTCTACTATAGATATTTTGACTAGAAATAATCAAGCTGGTCAACTGATTAATCAAAATCGGCAAGAGATAAACGACCCCTACAACGATAGCACCAATCAAGGCACAAAGAGTGATCAAGACACCAATTAGACGATTGATCTTACATCTCTTTTCTAAGAAAGTCACGACTGGATTTGTAATGTAGTAAAAAAATCCACCAAGTAAAAATGGAATCATAATGGTATTCACAACCGTCACGAAGGGAGTAATGATGGCTCCCATTTCTCTCCAAAGATAGAAAATCAATGTTAACAATAAAATTTCAGCTGTCCAAAAAAATAATTTGTTTCTACGGAACATAGGTATCCTCCTTCTCTCTATTTTACCATATTTCTGAAAAAGATAAGATGGCTTTAGTAAAAAAGCGAGAATATTTTTTTTCTTTATGATAAAATAAAGCTAATATGAAAAAAATAATTTTATCTTTTATGACACTTTTAGTTTTTGGAACAGCTTCTACTGTTTCTGCTCAGGAGTTTGATGTTGCTGCTAAACATGCCATTGCTGTTGAGGCTACAACTGGAAAAATCCTCTATGAAAAAGATGCAAATCAGCCTGTAGAAATTGCTTCTATTACGAAACTAGTTACAGTTTATTTGGTCTATGAAGCTCTGGAACAAGGAACTATCAGCCTATCTACACCCGTTGATATTACAGACTATCCTTACAAACTTACAACTAATTCTGAAGCCAGTAACGTCCCTATGGAAGCTCGAAATTATACTGTTGAACAACTATTAGAGGCTACAATGGTATCCAGCGCGAACAGTGCTGCAATTGCGCTAGCAGAAAAGATTGCTGGTTCTGAGAAAGACTTTGTAGATAAGATGAGGGCTAAACTTCTTGAATGGGGAATTCAAGATGCAACTATTGTAAACACAACTGGTTTAAATAATGAGACCCTTGGCGATAATATCTATCCAGGTTCTAAAAAAGACGATGAAAACAAGTTGAGTGCCTACGATGTTGCAATCGTCGCTCGTAACCTCATCCGAGATTATCCTCAAGTTTTGGAAATCACCAAAAAGCCAACTTCTACCTTTGCAGGACTTGAAATCCACTCAACCAACTATATGTTGGAAGGAATGCCTGCCTATCGTGGTGGTATCGATGGACTAAAGACAGGTACTACTGACAAAGCTGGTGCTTCATTCGTTGGAACAACTGTTGAGAAAGGGATGCGTATTATTACGGTTGTTTTGAATGCAGATCAACAAGATACCAACCCTTATGCACGTTTTACTGCTACTTCTGCACTTTTAGATTATATTTCTGCAAACTTTGCCTTAAAAACCGTCGTTCAGAAAGGTGAAGCATACAATGATAGTAAAGTAACAGTTCTTGATGGTAAAGAAGATAATGTGACAGCTGTCGCTAAGTCAGACATTTCCATCGTCCAACGCATCGGAAGCGCTACTACACCAGCTCTCCAATTCACACCGAAATCAACATCAGAAATGGCTCCACTAGAAGAAGGAAAGGTTGTTGGTACTCTAACCTATGATGATCAGGATTTGATTGGCCAAGGTTATCTTACTTCCGACAAACCATCTTTTGAAATGGTTTCTGGAAAGAAAGTGGAAAAAGCCTTCTTTTTGAAGGTTTGGTGGAATCAATTTATCCGCTTTATCAATGAAAAACTATAAAAAAGAATCGCGATTTTCTTCGCGATTTTTTCTTTATTTCATTTCTTTAAAAGCCGCTTCTGCATCAGCATTGCTAATAGCACCAAATTGGATTTTTCCGATTTTACCTTGACTGTCAATCAAGTATTCCGTTGGAATACTACGAATTTGGTAGGCTTGGAAGGTAGTTGCTTGGGTATCATATAGAACTGGAATATCCTTGTAGCCTTGTTCTTGGTACCATTTTGGAAAGTCTTGAACTGTTTTTTCACCTTGTAAACCAGGTGCAATCACACTCAAGATTTCAAAGTCTCGATCTTGTTTGGCAGCTAATTCCATCAGCTCAGGCATGCTTTTTTTACATGGTCCACACCAAGAAGCCCAGAATTTTAAATAGACCTTTTTCCCTTTATAGTCTGATAATTTCACTTCTTTGCCATCCATAGACTGCAAGGTAAAGTCTGGCGCATCCTTACCGACTGCGATTTGTTGTACAGCGGGTTGTTTTGGACTGCTTGTCTGTTTGGTTTCTTTTTCACCACAGGCAATCAACAAGAATAGAGACATGAGGCTCAATCCAGCAAAAATAACTTTTTTCATCTTTTTCTCCTTTTATCCAAGAATTCCTGCTAAGGCATTTAACTGCCCTAGCATTAATAATAATCCCATCAAAATAATCAAAGCTCCCCCGATTTTCTTTAGTAGGATCATATGGGGTTTTAATTTACTAAAATAGGGCATAATCCAGCCCGAAGCCAAGGCCAAAACAATGAAAGGAAGGGCCATTCCCAATGTGTATACTAATGTTAACACGGCTCCTTGCCAAGCACCATTACCACCTGAAGCTGCAAGAGCCAAGACCGAACTTAAGACTGGTCCGATACAAGGGGTCCAACCAAAACTAAAGGTTATCCCAAGTAAAAAGGCTGACAGATAGTGATTAGACTTTGATTGTTTGAAGGTGACTGTCTTTTGAACCTCCAGTTTATTGAAATGCAAGATTTCCATCTGATGAAGTCCCAAAAGAATAATGACTATTCCCATAGCATAACGAAACCAGTCTGCATAGAGCATGTGCCCTAGGAATCCAGCTCCAAATCCTAAAATAAAGAAAATGAGGGAGATTCCTGCAATAAAGCACAAGGTCCGAATTAAACCAGACCATGCAACGTCTCTTCCAAAAAAGCGAAAGCTTTTCGAATTTCCCTGATCATCCAGTAAAATACCAGCATAGACAGGTAGCAAAGGAAAGATGCAGGGTGAAAAGAAGGACAGGATACCTGCTAAAAAAACGGATACTAGAAATATAATCGACTCCAACGAATTACCTACTTTCTCAAAATTCTAATCCTATTTTACTACAAAAGAATAAATTTGTAAGAAGTCTGCTACGCTTATTTATTTTGATAAAATTTGACACAAAAAAAGGAGCTAAGCTCCTTTTTTTAATACGTTCCTTCTTCACCTTGACTAGTCAAGATAACTGGACCGTCTTTGGTAATCACGAACTGGTGTTCATATTGGCAAGACAGGCCGCCATCTATAGTCTTATGAGCCCAGCCAGTCTTCATATCTGTATCGATTTCCCAGTCACCAGTATTGATCATGGGTTCAATGGTTAGTACCATTCCTTCACGGAGGCGGAGTCCACGGCCTGCAATACCGTAGTTAGGAACCATTGGCTCCTCGTGCATAGTTGGACCAACACCATGACCAACCAAATCGCGAACGACACCGTAACCGCGACTTTCAGCGTATTCTTGAATGGCTGCACCGATATCACCGATACGATTGCCAACAACTGCTTGCTCAATCCCTTTATACATAGCTTCCTTGGTCACGTCCATCAGGTTTTTCACTTCTTCAGACGGTGTACCAACCGCATAAGCCCAACATGAGTCAGCTAAACCACCAGTATAACTTTGGGTGTATTTTTTCATTTGCTCAACATTGTTGAAATTGAGTTTAGAGACATTGAGGTCGGATTTGGCAATCGGACCACCCAGTACCATGTCAACCTTGAGCAAATCACCATCTTTCAAGATGTAATGACGTGGAAAAGCGTGAGCTACTTCGTCATTGAGAGAGCAACAAGTGGCATAGGGGTAATCCATGACTGCACCATCTACTCCAATCTGTAAAGGAAGGAAATTCTCCTCTTTACAACGTCGACGAACGTACTCTTCAACTTCCCACATATCCACGCCTGGCTTAATCAAATCACGTAAGCCGATATGGATACTTGCTAGGAAATCACCAGCCTTGTCCATAGCTTCGATTTCACGTGCTGATTTTAAAGTTATCATTTTTTCTCCTAGATTCTAATTAATTTTAACCGTAACATTTGCTTTTGAAACAATCTGATGACCATGATAAATATCATAATCAATAATAGCTGAACGTCTCGTGTGGTGAATAATTCGAGCCTGAATCCGCAGAGTATCATCTATCTGTACAGCCTGCAAGAAATAAATCAACATCTGCTCAATGATGAGATTACGTCCGCTATTGACAACGAGGTCTTGGGTCATATGGTTGAGGATTTCAGCCAAGACTCCATTAGCAAGGACCCCATTTTTCTCCAGCATGAAGGGCTCAACAGTAATGACGACCTCATCATGATGATAAGAGAGTTTTTGCCCGATTTGCTCTGAGAAGGTCGGCAAAGCAGAAACTTGGGAACGACTCATCTTTTCCATGACATCTCGTCGTGTTACGACACCGAGCAAGGTTTGGTTACTTCTGACAACGGGAACCATCTCAAAGTCTTCTGCGATCATTCGTTGACTGACATTGGCAATATTGGTCGCTAAACCTGTTACGAAGATACTTCGCGTCATCACCTTGTCAATCGTCGTGCTGGGAGACTTGTCTCCTGCGTCACGCATAGTAACAACGCCAACAACCACTTGGTGCTGATTAATGACTGGGAAACGACTACTTCTGTTCTTACGGACCAAGTCTAGATAGTCTTTGACTGTATCCGTCTCTCTCAAAAAACCATACTCATGACTGGGACGATAGAGCTTTTCGACTGTCAGAATATCGGTTTTGATTTGAACATTTGAGAGGGCTTTGTTAATCATGGTCGCTACTGTAAAAGTGTCATGTTTACTCCTCAGAACTGGAATCCCTTTTTTATTAGCCAACTCAAGAACATCGTCTTGGACATGAAAACCACCTGTTACAAGGACTGCATTTTCATTTTCCAAGGCTAAAAGTTGAATGCGAGTACGGTCTCCGACGATCAAAAGACCGCCATCATGGAGATAGGACAGGATATTTTGCTCTGTCATAGCCCCAATGGAGAATTTACTAAACTCTCTCTCAAGCCCTTCTTGACCAGCTAAAACTTCAGAGGAGGTGACTTCAGCAATTTCAGCATAGGTTAGCCTCTCAATAGCCACTTTCTGGGACTTGACCCGTATGGTTCCACTGCGGGGGCGAGTCTCAACAATTCCCCGATTTTCAGCTTCTTTGATCGCTCGGTAGGCTGTTCCGTCACTAACACCTAGGTGATTGGAAATACTGCGAACGCTA
Organism: Streptococcus oralis; assembly: GCF_003943825.1. Classification (GTDB taxonomy): domain Bacteria; phylum Bacillota; class Bacilli; order Lactobacillales; family Streptococcaceae; genus Streptococcus; species Streptococcus oralis_CD. The sequence continues at coordinate 28,816 of NZ_RJNJ01000002.1, read as the reverse complement.
ACTCTCTTCCCAATTGGCAACTCTTCCAGATAGGACAAAATTTCCTGGTGTTTACTCATTGAATTCTCCTTTTATGTATCGAAATTCAAGATAGTCCCTCATTTTTCGTGTATAGCGATCGCTCCCCTTAAACTGTCGGACGAGGCTAAAGCCCGATTTTAAGGCTACTTTTTGACTAGCTTGATTTTCCAAATGAGTGATGATGGATAATTGTTTTAAACCAAATTCTTCAAATGAAAGCTGACATAGCTTGGTAACCACTTCTGTCATAAAACCTTGTGCCCAAGAATCCTTTTTTAAGAAGTAACCAATTTCTGCTTCTTTTTTGATTTCATCAATCTTTTCAAATTTAATGGAGCCAATCATTTCCTGATTTCCTTGGAGACAAATTGCCCAAACCCCTAGAGGGTTCTTCATAAAATAGTTAGCAAGTGCGTACTGACTTTCTTCCAAACTTGCTTGACTTGGAAAAATAAACTGTAAATTCTCAGGGTTTGAAGCAATCTCGAAAAACGCATAACTGTCACTAAAAAAGAAAGGACGCAAATACAAGCGCTCCGTTTCAAAAAAAGAAAACATTGCTAATTTGGTCCAAATATTCATAATCACCTCAACGGCTTAGTCTTCAACGAGTGTAATATCTGCTCCAAGACTACGCAATTTTTCAATAATATCTGAGTAGCCACGAAGGATAAACTCAATATTCGTAATTTCAGTCTGGCCTTGAGCCATCAAGCCAGCGATGACAAGTGCAGCACCAGCTCGCAAGTCTGTAGCTTTTACACTTGCCCCGTGTAAGTTACGACCACCGTTGTAGATAATGTGATCATTTGTAGTCGTAATATCCGCATCCATTTTTGCTAACTCAAAGACATGATTAACACGTTTCTCATAAATCGTATCAATAATAGTTCCACGACCTTGGGCAGTTAGTAAAAGTGGCGTGATAGGCTGTTGCAAATCGGTTGCGAACCCTGGATAGGGAGCTGTTTTGATATTAATGGCCTTCAAATCAGACTGTTCTTCAACGAAGATGCTGTCTTCTGAGACCGTCATACGAACGCCCATTTCCTCTAGTTTGGCGATAAAGCCTTCTAAGTGTTCATAGAGAACGTTGTTAATACGAATTCCTTTTCCTACCGCTGCAGCAAGTGAAATATAGGTTCCAGCTTCGATACGGTCTGGGATAACCTGATGACGCGTTCCATGAAGTTTCTCGACACCATCAATAATGATAATATCAGTCCCTGCACCACGAATATGAGCCCCCATGTTGTTCAAAAGGGTAGCAACATCGATAATTTCCGGTTCACGAGCCGCATTTTCAATGACAGTGCGTCCCTTAGCTTTAACCGCAGCAATCATAGTGTTAATCGTTGCACCAACGCTGACGGTATCCATGTAAATACTTGCTCCGTGAAGCCCCTTGCCTTGGGCAGATAAATTCATATTATCTCCTTCATAGCTGACCTTAGCACCCATGGCTTCAAAAGCTTTTAAGTGAAGGTCAATCGGACGAGGCCCTAGATCACATCCGCCAGGAAGTCCAACTGTAGCTTCACCAAAGCGACCTAAAAGACTTCCGTAGAAATAATAAGAAGCACGCAAGCTATTAATCTTGCCATAAGGCATCGGAATATTTTGAACACCTCTTGGATCAATCTCCAAGACATCGTCATAACGCTTAACAGATGCCCCCATGATTTCCATGATTTCGACAAGACTAGCAACGTCTGAAATATCTGGAACACAATCTAAAGTGACAATATCATCTGATAAGATAATAGCTGGAATAAGCGCTACAACACTATTTTTAGCACCACTAATGGTGATCTCACCTTGCAATGGACGTCCACCATTGATGACAATTTTTCTCATGTTTTACTCTTTCAAAATTTACTAAAAAGGTCTTTTCGTTCTATTATATCATAATTTTCAGTTTTTTCCCATTCCTATTTACTAAATACCATTCCATTTTTATAAAAAAAGACCTATCACTCAAGCTTTTCAGCTTGAAATGATAGGTTTTTGTGTTAGATTAACGTACTGTACGGATACGCATTGTGTTTGTACGAACAGCTTCTCCAAGTGGCACACCTGCAACGATAACGATATCGTCACCAGATTCTACCAAACCTTGCTCAACTGCAATTCTTTCAGCGAGATCAAACATATCATCAGTGTTTGATGGGCGATCAGTTGTTACTGGGATAACTCCCCAGTTAAGCATCAAACCACGCTGAGTCAATTCATCGAAAGTGATTGCCAAGATATCAGCATCTGGACGGTATTTAGAAATCAAACGAGCAGTGTGACCTGTCTTAGTAAGAGTAACCACCAACTTGATATTCATAGAGTTTGTCGCATCCTTAACAGCTGAAGCCATAACCTCAGTCTTAGAATTACGTGACAAGTTAACAGACGACAAGCGACCGTATTCTTTTAAAAGAGTTTGAGCATTTTTGTCAATAGTTGCCATCGTAGTAACTGACTCAAGTGGGTATTTACCATTTGCAGACTCACCTGAAAGCATTGTAGCGTCAGTTCCATCGATAACAGCGTTAAATACGTCTGATACTTCTGAACGAGTTGCACGTGGTTTTTCAGTCATAGTTTCAAGCATGTTTGTTGCTGTGATAGCGACTTTACCAGCTGCATTTACTTTTGTGATAATCATTTTTTGGTAAACTGGAACCATTTCGAATGGTACTTCAATACCCATGTCACCACGGGCGATCATGATACCATCAGCTACTTCAAGGATTTCATCCAAGTTATCAATACCTTGTTGATTTTCGATTTTCGCGAACAATTGAACGTGCCCGTTTCCAGTTTCTTCACAGATTGCACGAACTTCTTCAACGTCTTTTGCAGTACGTACAAATGAAATCGCGATGAAGTTGATACCTTGTTCCAAACCGAAACGGATATCATCGTTATCGCGTTCAGCAAGTGCTGGGAAAGGAATTTTAGTGTTTGGGATGTTTACACCTTTTTGCTTAGCAATGATACCGTCATTTTCAACGACTACCTCAAATTCACGAGTTGCATCGTCTTTTGCGAAAACACGAAGACCAAGTTTACCATCGTCAACCAAAACTTGGTGACCAACTTCAACATCATCGTAGATGTCAAGGGCACCAGCAACGTTCAAAGCAATCACATCACGAGTTGATTTGATTCCTTGTTTAGTTGCAACACGGATTTTTTCACCAGTTTTGTATGAGTACTCTTTTGCATCACCTTCAAACAATTCTGTACGGATTTCTGGTCCTTTTGTATCAAGAAGGAAACCAACTTTCTTACCAGCAAGTTTTTCAGCAAGTTTAACAGTTGCCATACGCTCACCTTGTTCTTGGTGGTCACCGTGTGAGAAGTTGAAACGGAAAGTGTTCGCTCCTGCTTCAATCAATTTAGCAATATTTTGAGCTGAAGCTTCAACGTCAAGTTTTTCACCCCAGTATCCGTCTTCACCGAATTTTTTACCACCACGGATTTCAACCGCAGGACCTAAAGTTGCAACGATTTTTACACGTTTGTTCATGATTTTTGTGACTCCTTTATATAATTCGACCTTTTAAGGTCATGTTACCAAATTAATGAAAGTTGATTAGGACAAGCTCTTGTTCAAAGAAGAAAGTTCAAGATCAGCTTTATGAGGGTTGTTAACAACGATCTTACCATCAGCTGTTAGACTAAACAAGGCTCCCTCTTCTGCTGTACCAAGAATTGGATTCTCAACCATTTTTTCGTTACGGATACCAACAGCGACACCACCAATTCCCTCTTTAAGGAGTTTAACAGCGTGTGCACCCATGCGTGATGCCAATACACGGTCGCGAGCGGTTGGTGAACCACCACGTTGGATGTGTCCAAGTTCAGTTACACGAAGGTCGCTTGTATCTCCAGCTTCTTTTAGTTTTTGACCAAATTCAGCTGCCGACATAACACCTTCTGCCAAAACGATAATGTTGTGTTTTTTACCGTGTTCATAACCAGCTTTGATGCTTGCTACGATATCTTCCATCTTGAAGCCTTCTTCAGGGATGATGATTTCGTCAGCACCAGTTGCGATACCTGCCCAAAGAGCGATATCACCAGCGTTACGTCCCATTACTTCAACAACGAAAGTACGACGGTGACTTGATGATGTATCACGAATCTTATCGATTGCATCCATTGCAGTAGTAACTGCAGTATCAAATCCGATTGTGAAGTCAGTACCTACGATATCGTTATCGATTGTACCTGGAAGCCCAATAGCAGGGAATCCATGCTCAGTCAAGCGCATAGCTCCGTGATAAGAACCATCACCACCGATAACAACGACACCTTCGATACCGTGTTTTTTCAATTGCTCAATCCCTTTAAGTTGGCCTTCAAGTTGTGCAAACTCAGGGTAACGAGCAGAGTGAAGGAAAGTACCACCACGTGAAATGATGTCTCCTACTGAAGCAGCATCAAGTGGATAAATTTCACCGGCAACCATACCTGCGTATCCATCATAGATACCAAAAACTTCCATTCCTTCTGAGATTGCTTGGCGAACTACCGCACGGATGGCAGCATTCATACCAGGGGCGTCTCCACCACTGGTTAAAACAGCAATACGTTTCATTTGGTTATGCTCCTTTTTCTTTTAACATTCTTACTGATTATACCACATTTAATTAGAAAATTCTTCTATTTTCCGTATTTTTAGCGATAAATCGTTTTCATAGCAATTCCCTCTAATTTTTCCTGTAGAGCAGAGTCTTTTCTTACAAAATGTTGTGTAGAAACAACCGTTTTTTGTTCCTCTTCATACCTGATAATGACAGGAATTGGGCCTTTGTATTGTTCTAGGATATTTGAAATCTCTTTATCGTATTCATGATTTTTAACTTGAATCCAGAATCGTTCCGCTACTGCTTCTTTCAAATCTTGTGCAATCATTTGCAGACGACCATCTCGGGATTGAACTTTACCATTGATATAGTAGAATTTTCCCTCAGATAAGATGGAAGCGAATTTTCGATACTGATCTGAAAATACAGTCACATCCAGTTTAGACTTACTGTCGTGAACCTGTAGAAAGGCCATACTCTCGCCTTTCTTGGTTCGAATCACTTTTATTTTTTGTACTTCAACTAGAAGAGTTGTCTGAGATCCCTCAATAAGATTAGCAATTGAGGTTGTCTGATATAGGGCCTGTTTGGCAAGTGTTTGTAAAGGATGAGCACTGATACCAACCCCGATTAGTTCCTGCTCCTTGTAAAATTTCTCTGCCTCCGTAAAATCATCAGCCTCAGTCCAACTATAGTTTGTATCCGCAAAGAGTCCACCTAACTCCTCAACAAAAACAAATAAGTTTGGTAGGTTGACTAAGATTTTCTGGCGATTCTTGTCAAATTCATCAAAGAGCCCCAGTTCAACCAAAGGAGACAAAAGCGATAGTTTCTTGTAATTCTTAGGCAGACGTGAGACGAAATCTTCAATGCTTGAGAAGGGACGATTTTCAATAATCCAGTAAGACAAATCTCTTGGCATGCCCTTAATGGCTTTTAGGCCAAGATAGATTTTCTTCCGAGCAATTTTATCATGATAGGGAATGCTGTTGATTGCTAAAGGGGCAACTTCAAATCCCATCTGCAATGCATCTATAATGTAATCACTACTAGAATAATTCAACATAACTTGAAAGAAAATAGCAGAATAATGCGTCTTGAAATAAGCAAGTTGGAAAGCCAGTGCTGAGTAGGCATAAGCGTGGGATCTGTTAAATCCATAGCCTGCAAACTTTTCCATCACTGCAAAAACTTGGTTTGCTTTCTCTTCTGTATGCCCAAGTTCTATAGCTCCTGTGATAAAATCTTCCTTCATTAAATGCATCTCTTTAGCATTTTTCTTACCCATTGCTCGTCTGAGAATGTCGGCTTTACCAAGACTGAATCCTCCAAAGCGCTGAGCTACCTGCATGACTTGCTCTTGGTAGAGCATGATACCATAGGTTGATGACAGGATGTCCTCCAAGGCAGGATCCAACACCGTCACCTTTTCTTTCCCATGCTTTCGAGCCACAAAATTATCGATATAATCACTAGCACCTGGTCTGTTTAGAGAGGTCGTTGCTACCACTTCTTCGAAGACTTGCGGCTGAACTCGTTTCAAGAGTCGGATGGCGCCAGGTTGTTCAAATTGGAAAATCCCCTTGGTATTTCCAGAAGCAAAAAGGGCCAGAGTTTCTTTGTCTTCCAAATCAATCTCTTCAATTTTCAGATGAATACCTTCTGACTCAGCCAATAATTCCTGCATTTTTTGGACAAAAGTTAGGTTACGCAGACCTAGGAAATCCATTTTTAAAAGACCATTAGCTTCAACACCATGAGCATCATACTGGGTGATGAGCATATCCTCACCGTATTTGAGTGGGATATAGTCCGTCAGGTCTTGGTCACTCATAACGACCCCAGCTGCATGGATAGAAGTCTGTCGAGGATACCCTTCAATCTTTCGAGCAATCTCAAAAGCTTTTTGATATTCCATTTTGCTATTGATGACCTGCCTAAACTGTAAATTCTTTTCATAGGCTGTCGTTAGCGTATCTCGAAAACTGATTTTTTTCGTAATATTGGTTAATTCGTACTCAGGGACACCATAACGTTTGAAAACATCACGAATTGCCTGTTTTGCTCCAAAAGTCGAATAGGTAACAATCTGTGCCACATGTTGACTACCATACCGATCACGAACATAGCGAATGAACTCCGGCCTATAAAGATCAGGGATGTCGATATCAATATCAGGCATGGTGTATCGCTCACGATTTAAAAAGCGTTCGAAAATCAAGTTCTTTTCAACCGGATCAATTCCTGTAATATCCAGTGAGTAAGCCACCAGACTACCAACCGCAGAACCACGCCCCATTCCCATATAATATCCTTGGGAACGTCCAAAACGGAGCAAATCCCAAACTACAAGGAAATAATCGTCAAAGCCCATATCATGAATCACAGCCAATTCCTCATTTAGTCGCTCATGATAAATAGCTGAGGTTAACTCCTTGTCACTCAAGCCTTGCTCAGCTCTCTCTCTAAGTTCTTCGACCGCTGGTCTTTCAGGATTAAAGCGGGGAAGTTTTAAACTTGGGTCGATTTGATAGCTTACATTCTCTATCAGACCTTGGAGATTGGCAAGCGCCTGAGGGAAGCGATTTTTAAACCGTGCTTCCAAGTCTGAGGCAGGTAAAAAAATCCCTTGTTGTGAATGTACATCCACTTCTCTCAGACTGACATTGTCCTTGACTGCTGACAAGATTTGTAAAACTTGAATATCTTCTTTTTCAAAAGAATTGACTTGATAGAGTGGAAGAATGGGCCTAGTAAAGACTTCTTGAGGAGTATCTGGACTGACACCGATAAAATAATCATGCTCCAAATCCAGCTGTTCGACCCCATTAAAATAGGGAACAATAATAGCAACATCTTCGAGGTGGGAGGTGAAGTCAGACCAATTTTTCCGTCCAGTCATTTTTAAAGTGGATAACTTCATCAACTCTTGATAACCTTTAGTGGATAGGGCTAGAAAACGTAGAGAGAGATTCTCCTCATCTTTGACCAAGGTCATTTCTAAACCAATTAAAGGTTGAATGCCATGCTTACGAGTTGCTTCTAGAAAATGATAGGCTCCATAGAGATTATCCACATCCATGATAGCAAGGTGAGAATAGCCGTATTCTTTAGCCATTTGTACATATTTTTCAATCGAAACCACACTTTCCATAAAACTATAAACAGTCTTGGTGTCGAGCTGTGCAATCATTTCTTCTCCTCCTTGCTTTCGTTTTACTACTATTATACCATTTTAAGTTGGATATTGAAGCAACTCTGCACTTTCTTTTCAATATCATCAGTTCCAAACTTCTTCTCTTCTTACTGTTAAATTCTTCATTTTTCAAAGGAAGAAAATATAAAATTAATATTATATAATATTTTTTAATGTAAATTTAGATATATTTATACCAAACGAAGAATAATAAAGATAGGAGTTATATGCAGTTTTACATATAAAAATCTCTAGAAAAAGGCTTACTTCTATGGTATTTATTCAGCATTTTATAATAACTTACCAAATAGATATGCTGGTTTAAGAAATTTATTTCATTTAAGTTTATTTATTCCATTTTTCCCTCTTTTTTGATATAATAAATCCAGTCTGTTTTCAAAGGAGAGAAACATGCGATTTAATCAATTCAGCTATCAACCAACCACTAGTTCTCAACGATTTGAAGAATTAGAAGGTCTTGGTCTAAAGCTGTCACCCCAACTGTCCTTAAAAAGACAGTTTGAAGACTTCATTCGTTGGAGTTTTTTCACTTATTCTAACACGGATTATGCCTTATCGACTTTGGCTGCGGATAAAGAAACAGATTTAGTAACTTTTTTCCAGTCAGACCGTGAGTTAACTGCGGAGATTTTCTACACAGTAGTTTTTCAACTTTTAGGATTTAGCTATCTTGTTGACTTTGAGGATGCCGAACAGTTTCGTAAAGAAACTGGTTTTCCTATTGTTTATGGAGATCTCATTGAAAATCTTTATCAGTTACTCAATACGAGAACGAAAAAAGGAAATACGCTCATCGATCAACTTGTTAGTGATGGACTCATTTCAGAAGACAATCACTACCACTACTTTAACGGTAAGAGCTTGGCAACCTTCTCTACTCATGATGTCATTCGTGAAGTCGTGTATGTCGAGAGTCGTGTGGATACTGATAACGACGGTCTCCCTGACTTAGTCAAGGTCAGTATTATTCGCCCGCGTTATGATGGACAGATTCCTTCAGTCATGACTGCCAGCCCTTATCACCAAGGGACCAACGACAAAGCCAGTGACAAGGCTCTCTACAAAATGGAAGGGGAGCTTGAGGTCAAACCGCCCCACACCATTGAACTTGAGGAGCCCAAGCTGAATTTAGTCGAACCTCATGGTCAAGCAGAAGTCGTCTCAGAAGCTGAAGAAAAGCTATCTCATATCAATAGCTCATATTCACTCAATGACTACTTCCTCCCACGTGGATTTGCCAATCTCTATGTATCGGGTGTTGGTACCAGGGATTCCCAAGGGCTCATGACCAATGGGGACTATCAGCAGATTGAAGCTTATAAAAATGTCATTGATTGGCTTAATGGTCGTTGTCGTGCTTTCACGGACCACACGCGCAAGCGCCAAATCAAGGCTGACTGGTCGAACGGCAAAGTCGCAACAACAGGTATTTCCTATCTAGGTACCATGTCCAATGGTCTCGCCACCACTGGTGTTGATGGCTTGGAAGTGATTATTGCGGAAGCAGGTATTTCCTCTTGGTACAACTACTATCGGGAAAATGGTCTAGTGACCAGCCCAGGGGGCTATCCAGGTGAGGATTTTGACTCACTTGCTGAATTGACCTACTCTCGCAACCTCCAAGCCGGTGACTATATTCGTGGCAATGAAGCTCATCAAACAGACTTAGAAAATGTTAAAGAGAAACTCGATCGCAAGACTGGTGACTACAATCAGTTTTGGCATGACCGCAACTATCTGCTCAATGCTCACAAGGTTCAAGCTGAGGTCGTCTTTACGCATGGTTCCCAGGATTGGAACGTCAAACCTCTTCATGTTTACCAAATGTTTCATGCCCTTCCTAACCATATCAATAAGCACCTCTTTTTCCATCACGGTGCCCATGTTTATATGAATAACTGGCAGTCGATCGACTTCCGTGAGTCCATGAATGCCTTGTTAAGTAAGAAATTGTTAGGAATTGACTCAGGCTATCAACTTCCGACTGTCATCTGGCAGGACAATATCGCACCGCAAAGATGGAAAGGTCTTGATAACTTTGGCAAACAGGATGAACTGCATACCTTCTCTCTTGGTAATGAGGAAAAAGTGATTCAAAACCAGTATGATCAAAAAGATTTTGATCGTTATGGTAAGACTTTCCAGTCCTTCAACACCGAACTTTACCAAGGAAAAGCCAATCAGATTACCATTGACCTTCCAGTAAGTCAAGACATTCACTTAAATGGGCGAGTGGAGCTGAAACTTCGTGTCAAATCGAGTACGAACAAGGGCTTATTATCAGCCCAACTGTTAGAACTTGGACAAAAGAAATATCTGCAGCCTTATCCAGCTGTTTTAAGTGCTAGAACCATTGATAATGGTCGTTACCACATGTTAGAAAACCTCTGTGAACTGCCATTCAACCCAAGTGCCCAACGTGTCATCACCAAAGGCTACCTTAATCTTCAAAATCGAACCAATCTCTTGACGATTGAAGAAATCCAACCAAATGAATGGATGGACTTCAAGCTAGAGCTTCAACCAACTATCTACAAACTTAAAGAAGGAGATACTCTCCGTTTGGTTCTCTACACAACAGACTTTGAGATTACAATTCGAGATAATACAGACTATCAATTGACTGTTGATTTAGCACAATCTAGTCTTATCCTACCTTGTCAAAAGGTATAATGTACCAGACTTTCAATATGGAAGTATTCAAAGGAAAAGTCAATGAAATAGACCATTGAACTTCCTATAACCAAAGTTTTCCACTTGAACAGTCGAATCAAACATAAACTTCGTATCAAATCCAGTTCATATGAAAGCATTTTAGAAGCCCCTAGATAGAACTTGGACAAAAGATACTCCCTCTAACCAACATGTGTAACCATTTATCACACACGCTACCAGACCACATGTTGGAAATCTCTGTGAATTACATTTAGAGTGAATTCACAAAACGCCGTGACAAAAAGCTACCCAAATTAAATGATTCACTGTCATTAAAGAACATCAATGTAGATGAACGAATCGCTACCCAGTTTATCTGCACGCAACTAGTGACAAGTTAAAAGAAGGAGAATCTCTCCATCTAGTTCTTTATCCTACTGACTTTGAAATCATCATACGTGACAATACCGCCTACCACCCGACTGACGTTATCGTTCAGTCCACGCTACTGTACCTTGTAAAAGGAGTACTTACTTTATGAACAAATCCGAACACAGACACCAACTTATCCGCGCCCTCGTTTCAAAAAACAAAATCCATACACAAGCTGAATTACAAGCCTTATTAGCGGAAAATGATATCCAAGTTACTCAGGCTACCTTATCACGCGATATCAAAACCATGAACCTTTCAAAAGTGCGCGAAGAGGATAATTCTTATTATGTGCTAAATACAGGCTCTATCTCCAAGTGGGAAAAACGTCTTGAAAACTATATGGAAGACGCTCTTGTTATGCTGCGTCCTGTGCAACACCAGGTTATTTTGAAAACTTTACCCGGTTTAGCCCAATCATTTGGATCTGTAATTGATTCCTTGGCTTTTCCAGATGTCGTTGCAACCCTTTGTGGAGATGACGTCTGCATGATTATCTGTGAAGATGCTACAAAAGCGCAAGCTTGTTTTGAAAGCCTTAAAAAATACGCACCACCATTTTTCTTTAGTGAATAAAACAAATCCCGTGATCAAAAGATCACGGGAATTTTTTATTTCTTCGACTGTGTTTCTTCTTTCTTTGTACGTGCCAATCGAAGAGCACGTTTAGGATTGAGACGATTAAATAATTCTTCTAGTTTCTTTTCATTCCATACATCTGCTGCAGAAACAAAATTTCCATCTGCATCTCGGAATGATATCGGTTTATCTCCCATATCAATCTCCTAGTCTACAAATTCAAATTCAAATTTACCGATGCGAACCAAATCACCATCTTTGGCTCCACGTGCACGAAGGGCTTCGTCAACCCCCATACCACGAAGCTGACGGGCAAACTTCATGACCGATTCGTCACGGTCAAAGTTGGTCATGTTAAAGAGTTTCATGAGTTTTTCACCAGAAAGTACCCATGTCGCATCATCATCACGACTAATCTCAAAGGCCTTTTCTTCCTCGTCAAAGCCATAGTAAGCCTCTTCTTCCATATCGGATTCATCATAAATCGGGAATTCTGGAGTCTTGTCTAACAATTCAGCTGTCGCATCCAAAAGGGGCGCCAAGCCTTGCTTGGTCAATCCAGAAATTGGGAAGATGGCTGGAAGTTCCTCAAACTCGTCGTAGTTTGCTGCCAACTTTTCCTTGAAAGTTTTAAGATTTTCCTGACTTTCAGGCATATCCATCTTGTTGGCTACGATAATCTGCGGACGTTCCATGAGACGAAGGTTGTAGGATTCTAATTCCTTATTGATCGCAAGGTAGTCCTCATAAGGATCACGTCCTTCGCTAGCTGACATATCGATGACATGGAGGATAACTCGTGTACGTTCGATGTGACGGAGAAACTGGGTTCCAAGACCAACCCCTTGACTGGCCCCTTCAATCAAACCTGGAAGGTCTGCTACTGCAAAAGATTCACCTGACTGTGTACGAACCATCCCTAGATTAGGGACAATCGTCGTAAAGTGGTAAGCACCGATTTTAGGTTTAGCTGAAGTGATGACACTAAGCAAAGTTGACTTTCCGACAGATGGGAAACCGACCAAGCCGACATCCGCTAGAATCTTCAATTCCAGTTGCAACTCACGTTCTTGTCCTGGTTCTCCATTCTCAGAGATTTCAGGTGCAGGATTTTTTGGCGTGGCAAAACGGATATTTCCACGACCACCTCGACCGCCATGAGCCACGATAAATTCTTGACCATGTTCAATCAAGTCTGTAATGACTTTACCTGTTTCCGCATCACGTACAGTAGTCCCCTGTGGTACGCGAACACGAAGATCTTCTGCACCACGTCCGTGCATTCCTTTGGTCATGCCTTTTTCACCGGAATCAGCCTTGAAATGACGGTTATAGCGGAAATCCATCAAGGTACGCAAGCCTTCGTCTACCACGAAAACAACGTTACCTCCACGTCCACCATCACCACCCCAAGGACCGCCATTAGGGACATATTTTTCACGGCGAAAAGCAACCATGCCATCGCCACCATTACCAGCCTTGACCTTAATCTTGGCTGTATCTAAAAACATACTCATATTTTCTTCTCACTTTAAAAAGGCTGGGGAGAACCCAGTCATTAGTTATTGTTTCTATCCTCGTAGCTTGCTTAGAATCTACTAAAAGCTCCAAGCGCAGTTGCAAAGATACCAGCAAGGGTTACAAACAACATGATGAGCACGACAACAAGCGTCACCTTTTCAAACATTGTTTTTTTACGTTTTCCGTTATCTCCAAAAGCCATAACTTCTCCTTTTTTTATATAATTCTAATTTAATAGTCTGTCGAAACTGGTGCAATCAACCATAAAATGATATAAGCAAGGACTCCTGTCCCATAACAAAATGCAAGAACAGCCCAAATGACACGAACAATTGTTGGATCGATATCAAAATAATGAGCAACTCCTGCGCATACTCCACCAATTTTTTGATCTTTCCCGCTTCTCATTAATTTTTTCATTTTTTCTTCCTCTTATTCTATTATTTGAATTCGTCTCTCCAATAATCTCTGATGCTAGACAATTGTTTTCGAGACGCTCTTAAAATACGCTTGGATTCTTTTACTGGGCTTGTAACAGCCTGTTGAGGTAGATAGAGAATCGTTTTTAAAAAGCGCTGAGTGACAGGTTGTCCATCATGTAGCTCATGTTCAAAGTTATTTGAGATAATGGCATCAAGGTAAAACTCATGAACTCGTTTCCCAAAATTTTCAGCCGAAATCTCGTACAACTTATCCGCCAACTTTTGTTCAGACATATCAGGAGTAGCAATCAATGCTTCAAGGATAGCTCCTGCAAGCTCTCTTTCCCCATAGTAGAGGGTCCCAAACATTTTATCATTGATCAGATTTTCAAGATAGGGATTGCCATGAGCAATAACAGGCGTTCCACTGGCTAGACTTTCTAGATAAGTCAATCCTTGGGTTTCACTAGTGGAAGCTGAAATAAAGAAATCAGCTGCCTTATAGTACAAGGCTGTTTCACTTGGAGCAATCATACCTGTAAAAATCACATGTTTTTGTATGTTTAATTTCTCTGCTTGTTCTTTCAGACTATCCAGATAAGGTCCGTCTCCAGCAACAACCAACTTCACCTTGTCTTCTTCTTTCAAAACCTGCGCAAAGGCAGCTAAGACTGCTTGGATATTCTTCTCAAAGGAGATACGAGAAAGACTCAGCAGCATTTTCTCGCCTTCCTGAATACCTAACTTCGAACGAAGCTCTTGTAAGTTTTCCTCTTTGATCTCAGGTCGTTCAAACTTAGCTAGCTCAATTCCAGTTGGGATGACACGCTTTTCAACCTTGACTTTGTATTTAGATAAAAGGTCACGAACAATCTCACTAGGGCAAATCACGCCATCTACATCATGAAGGAAGCCACGCACCAAATATTTTACCATACTCGGACGAATTAGCATGCCCTTAGCAATGTAATGCACATAGTCTTCATACTGGGTATGGTAGGTATGAATAACTGGAATTTTCAATTCTCTCGCAATCCAAATCCCTAACAAACCAAGTGAAAATTCTGTCTGAGTATGAATGATGTCGAGTTGATACTGCTTAGCAATTTCAAGCGCCTTTGTAAAACCTCGGTAGGCAAATCGTCGATCCTTAAACGCAAAGAAAGGGACACTCGGAATGCGAATAATTTGCCAATCCTCGTATCGGTTTACGTCTTTATCAGTCGTTGTAAAGATAAAAACTGCATGCCCCTGCTTTTCAAGCTCAGTTTTCAAGGTCCGAATACTAGTCGCGACCCCGGAAACCTGAGGGAAATAGGTATCTGTAAATAAACCAATTCGCATAAATTACCTCACTTTTTGCCCAAAGCAGCCTGTTCTCGATAAAATTTTAACCAGATTTCCAACAAATGCTCCTCAGAGTACTCTTTGGAGATCTCGCGAGCTTTTTCTTTCAAGTCCTTTAAGGCTTCAGGGTCATTCTTGTATTCTAGGATTGCTTCTCTCATCTCGGAAACATCACTTGTAGCACGATAATTCCCATCAAGAATAACCTTATACAAATCCAAATCTCTTAACATAATAGGAGCCTCGCAACTAGCGGCCTCTAAGATAGTCATAGGGAATAATTCATTGTAACTTGGTAGCAAGAATAGATCCGCCATAACGTAAAGCTCCCGCATCCGTTCCGGTGACACAATTCCAGGGAAAATAAGATTTTTGGGTGGATTGTCCATTATCTTCTTGTAGCGTTCATAACCATCTGTCATCCCACCAAATGAAAAACCACCTGCCCAGATAAAGGTAATTTCTGGCAATTCCTCAGCAAGACGGATAAAATCATCAATTCCTTTACGTTTCTGAACCTGACCCGCACCGATTACGACAAACTGATCTTCCGCAAGATCCATTTCCTTCCGGAGTTGTGCAACCTGTTCAGCTGGTAATGGATGCCATTTTTCTTTGTTTACAAAGTTTGGAATATAAGTTACTTTTTCACGCGGAATACCAGCAGCCACCAAATCCTCGATAAACATGGGATTGACCACCACCAAGTGTTCCATTCGGTTGTAAAAGGAAAAAACATAGCGTTTGACAATTCCTTTTAGGAAAAATGGAATCTTCAAACTCCCCTCAAGCGTATCAGGCAAAAAATGCACATAGCCAATTTTTCTCCCAGAGCGTTTCTTTTGGAAAGTAGATAAATAATAAGGGAAATCAATGGTATGAAAGTGAGTTACATCCGCTTCTACAGGAAGATTCTCTGTAACAATCAACTGGTCTTTGGCATCACGGTGAAGGAGACTAACCAATTCTCGATAAGCTCCTGACACTCCTTGACCAGCTACTTTTTCACTTGAACTTAGCATATTAATACGCAATTTTTCGTTTTCCATACCTTTCATTATACCATTTTATTTCCAGAAAATCAGCAAAAGAAAGAAGAGACCAAAGGAAAAAGGATAAAATCACCTTTTTTCCAATCGTCTCTCTCATTTTTTTAGTCTTTATTTAATTCCTAGGGCGATACGCGCGTATCGGCTCATTTTTTCAACCGTCCAAGCTGGATACCAGACCAATTTAACTTCGGTATTGGTTACCTCAGGCACATCAGTCATCGCATCGTGTATCTGGTCTGTCAAAAGGTCAGCCAGTGGGCAGCCCATAGTTGTCAAGGTCATATCAATTTCAGTGTGACCTGTTTCACCATCAAAACGAATTTCATAAATCAAACCTAGGTTGACAATATCAATCCCCAACTCAGGGTCGATGACTTCTTCCAAGGCATTTAAAATGCGTGTTTTGATCGTTTCAATTTGCTCTTCTGTATAAGCCATGTTATTCCTCACTCTTAGTCTTCAATAAAATCACGAAGGGGTTTACTGCGACTTGGTTGACGCAATTTTCTCAAAGCCTTAGCCTCAATCTGACGGATACGCTCACGAGTCACGTTAAAGACTTTACCAACATCTTCAAGAGTACGCATTTTCCCATCATCTAGCCCGAAACGAAGGCGCAGAACGTTTTCTTCACGGTCTGTGAGAGTATCCAAAACTTCATCCAACTGCTCACGCAAAACGATACGAGTTGTGTAGTCTACTGGATTTTCAATCACTTCGTCTTCGATAAAGTCCCCAAGATGACTATCGTCCTCTTCACCAATCGGTGTTTCAAGTGATACTGGTTCTTGGGCAATCTTTAGGATTTCACGGACCTTGTCAGGTGTCATATCCATACGCTCAGCGATTTGTTCAGGAGTTGGATCTTGTCCCAGTTCTTGAAGGAGATTCCGCTGTTCACGAACAAGCTTGTTAATAGTTTCAACCATGTGGACAGGGATACGAATGGTTCGGGCTTGGTCAGCAATGGCACGAGTGATTGCCTGACGAATCCACCAAGTTGCGTAAGTTGAAAACTTAAATCCTTTTGAATAGTCAAACTTGTCAACAGCCTTCATCAAGCCCATGTTTCCTTCTTGAATCAAGTCAAGAAATTGCATACCACGCCCTACGTAGCGCTTAGCAATCGAAACCACCAAACGAAGGTTGGCTTCTGCAAGACGTTGTTTGGCTTCAATATCACCAGCCTCAACTGCTAGGGCCAATTCTTTTTCCTCTTCGTTAGTCAAGAGAGGAACCACCCCGATTTCCTTCAAATACATACGGACTGGGTCATTAACCTTGGCAGAAGTTGAGCCAATCAAGTCCTCATCACTGAGTTCTGGCTCTTCTTCTGCACTAAGCACACGCGCACTTGGATTTCCTTCATTATCTGTGATAGAAATTCCAGCATCCTGAATCCGTTGCAAAAGGTCTTCAATGCCGTCTGCATCGAGGGTGAAAGGAATAACCAGACTTGAATTGATTTCGTCATCTGTTGCTGTTCCTGTTTTTTTGTGGTTACGGATAAAGTCTGCTACTTGCACATCAAATGTGGTTACTTCTTTTTGTTTTGTTGCCATTATTACTCCATTCTTCTCTTTTGGGAAATCAATCGTTGCAATTCTTCCAAGGCTGTGTCTGTATCTCCTACATGACTAGCTTCCTGCACTTTCTTTTTAATTCTTAAGTTGTCCTTGCTGAGGAGGGCACGGTTTCGAGTTGCTTCGACTTCCGCTAGCTCTTGAGGCGACATCTCAACTGGCAAATCCAAGCTAAGCACGTGGTACCAAGCATTTTCAACCTCAGGCGTCTGATGAGAAAGTTCCTCTGAGCCGACTTCTCCCTGCTCACTTAATAATTCGTAAAGAATCTGAAATTCTGGGGTATCAAAGAAAAAATCTTCTCTTAATCGGTAGTCATTTAACACAACTGGGTTCTCAGCCATCCTATAGAGGAGATGAGCCTCTGCTCTCATGACTGCTGTCAGTTGCCGCGTTACAGGTAAACTAATCGCTGCTGGAGGTTGCTCCTCTTTGACTCTTTCCTGCCTTTGAACAATGCGACTTTCATTTACAATCTGCTCCACCTGCTGGTAATCAAAAGAAGGTAGATTATCCACCAGAATGTGGATATAAGAATTCTGGGCAGTGATAGACTTTTCTTTGGCGATTAGGGGTGCAATCTTTTCAATGAATTCGATTTGCGCCTGCAAGTTATCACTATTTTCTGGCTTGAGCTGGTGAATATAGAACTCTATAGGACTAATCCGGGTCTTGGTTAAAAGGTAAGCCAGGTCTTCAGCAGAATTCTTTTGCAAATACTCATCTGGGTCCATGGCATCAGGTACCCGAACAACCTCCACTGAGAAGTCTTTTAATTCCTCTAGAGCCTTGGCTGTTGCTACCTGCCCTGCCTTGTCACCATCATAGCTGAGAACTATCTTTTTGGTAAAGCGTTTGAGGTGGTCAACATGCTCCTTGCTTAAGGCTGTTCCCATGGAAGCTACAGCATTTTCTATACCAGCACGATAGGCTGCGATCACATCCATGAAGCCTTCCATCAGATAGAGCTCTGTAATCTTACCTGTTCCCTTTTTTGCCTTGTCCAAATGATACAATTCATAACTCTTGTTAAAAATTGCAGTCGAGCGACTATTTTTATATTTGGCAGTCTGACTATCCGTTTCTTGCCAGATACGACCTGAAAATGCAATAACCTGCCCCTTGTCATTGGTCAAAGGAAAGATAATCCGTCCAAAAAAAGTATCATAAAACTGATTGCCATCTGACAGGTAAAACAAGCCCGAATCCAATAAATCCTTTTCCTCAAACTTGCCAGCCAAACGTTGATAGAGATAAGTTCTCTCTGCTGGAGCTAGTCCAATCTGGAAGTGCTTCAGAACATCGTCTGTCAATCCGCGTTTGTAGAGATAAGCCCTTGCTTCTTCTCCCATCTTTGTCGTCATGAGGATGGCATGGTAAAAACGGGCAGCTTCTTCATGCATATCATATAGAGCTTGATGAGGGGAAGCTTGTTGGGGACGAGACTGAACAGGCATAGCTAGTTGAATACCGACGCGCTCTCCTAAGAGCTGAACGGCTTCCATGAAGGACACGCCTTGGTATTCTTCGATAAACTTAAAGACATCTCCTGAACGCCCACAGCCAAAACAGTGATAAAACTGCTTGTCTTCCACAACGTTGAAAGAGGGGGTCTTTTCACCATGAAAAGGACAGAGCCCTAAATAGTTCCGTCCAGCCTTCTGTAAAGAAATCACATCACCTATGACTTCCACAATGTTGGCATTGTTTTTGATTTCTTCAATGACTTGCTTGTCAACCATACACAATACCTCCATCTTATCATAGTTTCACGTAAACTAGTATAGCTTATTTCTGAAAAAAAGTAAACCATTTCATACGCTTTCCGTAATTCTCTTTGCCTTATTTTTCTAGATAGAAAGAGGAGATAAAAACTCAGAAACACTTTAATGCTTCTAAGTTTCTCTTCTCTATTTTTTGATGATTATTTAACTCATCTATTCAAATAATTGATAGTAGTCTGAAATTTTCATCTTAGCTTTTTCTTCTTTACTGAGATCTTGGATGATACGACCTTCCTTCATGACAATCAGACGATTTCCGTACTTCAACGCATCTTCCATATGGTGGGTAATCATCAAGGCTGTCAGATGATCCTTGCTGACAAAGTCATCTGTTAACTCCATCAAAGCAACACTGGTTTTTGGGTCGAGAGCTGCTGTGTGTTCATCCAACAAGAGCAACTCTGGTCGCTTCAAGGTTGCCATCAAGAGACTCAAGGCCTGACGTTGTCCACCTGAAAGAAACTCAATCGGAGTATCGAGATGTTTTTCAAGACCATTTCCCACTTTTTCAATGGTAGTCTGAAACTCCTCTCGGTGACTTGAAAGTCTCCTAGGAAGGAGTCCTCTCTTCTCACCACGAAACTTGGCAATCAAGAGATTTTCCGCCACCGTCATACGAGGAGCCGTACCCATCTTAGGATCCTGAAAGACACGAGACAAGTACTTAGCCCGCTTTTCAGGTGAAAAATGCGTCACATCCTCGCCCATGATACGGATACTTCCACTTGTTAAAGGTAAGGTACCTGCAATCGTGTTAAAAAGCGTTGACTTTCCAGCTCCATTTCCCCCTAGGATAGTAATGAAATCATGTTCGAAAATTTCAAGAGAAACATCATTCAGAATGATTTTTTCCTCGTCAAAGCCATTCGTGATGACTTTGGTGGCATTTTTTAATTCTACAATTGCTGTCATTTGCTAAACTTGACTCCTTTCAGGTATTTGCTTTTGAAGGTTGGAATCATAAGGCAAACTGCCAAAATCAAGGCGCTGTACAAACGAAGATAACTTGTATTAAACCCAAGAGCAATCACTCCCCAAACGAGGAATTGATAAGCAATAGATCCCACGACAATGGTCATGAGTCGCTCTGCCAGGGTCAAACTCTTGAACAAAACCTCACCAATAATCAAGCTAGCAAGCCCTACGACAATCACGCCAATTCCTCGTGAAACATCCGCGTATCCTTCTTGTTGAGCAATTAAAGCCCCTGCAAGCGCGATAATCCCATTTGAGAGAACCAAGCCCATGAGTTCCATACGTCCTGTATTGATACCAAAGCTACGAGCCATATCAGGATTATCACCAGTAGCGATGTAGGCCTGACCTAGTTTGGTATCAAGGAAAAAGAGCATGAGACCAATTACAAGAGCTACAAAGATTAATCCAGTCAGGAGTTGATTGAGATCCGAATCAAAAGGCAAGACATCTTGAATTTGCTTGGTCCCAAGAAGCCCCAAGTTGGCACGCCCCATAATCATGAGCATGATGGAATGGCAGGAAGTCATGACCAGAATCCCTGATAAGAGGGTTGGGATTTTTCCTTTGGTATATAAGAGACCTGTCGCCATTCCAGCTAGACAGCCCGCTCCTACTGCGGCTAGGGTTGCTAAAAATGGGTTGACTCCCTGTGTTATCAAGGTTACAGCTACTGCTCCCCCAAGAGGAAAAGAACCTTCAGTAGTCATATCTGGAAAATTCAAAATTCGAAAAGTCATAAAGATTCCCAAACCTAAAATCGTCCAGACCATCCCCTGAGAAATAATGGATACTATCATAATCTTTCACTCATTTCTTTCTTTAGTAAAAATGGGAGGAGATGTGTCCAGCTCCTCCTTTATCTTTATTCAATCACTTGTCCTGCTTCTTTTAGAACGGACTCAGGAATGGTGATACCAAGTTCCTGCGCTAGTTTTTTGTTAATCACTGACTTACCAGTTGAAAAGACATTAACTGGCGTATCAGCTGGTTTTTCACCTTTCAAAACTTTGGCAATCATTTTACCAGTAGCCACTCCAAGATCGTGTTGGTCAACTACTACAGATGCTAATCCACCTGCTTCTACCATGGCAGTGGCACTTGGGTAGATTGGCTTTTTAGCTGTTTGGTTGCTTGAAACAACTGTTGAGAATGCTGATGCGATGGTGTTATCAATTGGAACCCAAATCGCATCGACCTTGCTTGTCATAACATTGACTGTTGAAGCAATTTCATTTGTTGAAGGAACGGCAAAGGTTTCGACTGTCAAACCTGCTTTTTCAGCATAAGCCTTGAATTCTTCAACTTGTGATTTTGAGTTATCTTCGCTACTTGAATAGAGAGCACCGATTGTTTTGACATTTGGTGTCAAAGTTTTAATCAATTCCACTTGCTGTTCAGCTGGGTTGTGGTCTGACACCCCTGTAATGTTGCCACCTGGTTTTTTCAAATCTTTGACCAAGTTAGCACCGATTGGGTCTGTAATAGCAGCCATGATAACTGGTAGATCTTTAGTAGCACTTGCAAGTCCTTGAGCTGCTGGTGTTGCAATCCCAACAACTACATCGTTTCCATTAGCAACCAATTGTTTACTCATGGTTGCAACCTTGCTCTGATCACCTTCAGAGTTCATAAAGTCGATTTTTACCTGGTCGTCCTTATAGCCTTCTTCAGCTAGTCCATCTTGAATCCCTTGGTAAATCAAGTCCAAGGATGGGTGACTAACAAATTGAAGGACACCAACCTTAGCAACCTTTTGCTCTTCCTTAGCTGCTGGTTTGTTCATTGATGAATAAATCAAGCTAGCCACTACCAATACTGCTAATCCAGCGACAATTCCAATCAAACGTTTATTTTTCATTTTTCTTTCTCCTTAATTCTTTTACCTTAACTTGTTAAATCACATCATCAAGCGATGCCATCGTTTAAATTCCAATATCTTTCCTCCCCATAGAAAAAGTCCTCACACAAAAAACTTGTGTGAGGACGTCAATGCGCGGTGCCACCTCAATTATAGGGAATATCCCTATCGCTCTTTCTCGCATTCACGAGTTGCACTGTAAGGTGTGCTCACCGAATTTTTATGATTTCAAATTCTTAAGTACATTCAGCCCAATTTCATCAATTTCATCTATCTGCTTTCACCAACCACAGACTCTCTAAAAAATGAGCATGATTACTTTCTGAATGTTTAAATTATATCATTTTTCAACTACTTGTCAAGCTTATTTTTAGAATTTTTTAAACAATTCAAAAACTTCCCCTTTATAAAAGAGGAAGTTTGTAGAATATCAGCCTGAATTACGTAAACCTGTTGCAATTCCATTAATAGTTGTATGGATCAGTTTTTCTTCGTCAGCTGACAATTCGCCGCGACGTTGACGTTTGATCAACTCCAACTGGATGTAGTTCAGGATATTAAAGTAAGGCATACGATAGTTTAGACTGTCTTTTAGGTAAGAGTTTTCTGCCAAGAGTTCATCATAACCTTCGATAGCTAAAATAACATCCTTAGTCAACTGCCATTCATCTAAAATAGTGTAGTAGATAGCTTGTACTTCTTCGTCTTCACAAAGCTTGGCATATTCAAAAGCAATGTTCATATTAGACTTAGACAAGACCATGTCTACATTGGAAAGCAAAGATTGGAAGAAAGGCCAGTTTTGGTACATGTCACGAAGAAACTCGATATTCTTCGGATCTTGATCTATAAACTCTTTAAAGCTTGATCCAACTCCGTACCATCCAGGGAACATGACACGACTTTGTGACCATGAGAAGACCCAAGGAATAGCACGCAAACCGCCAATTTCAGTGATGGTCTTACGAGCTGCTGGACGTGAACCGATATTGAAGCTTGAAATAGCCTTGATTGGACTTGATTCAAAGAAGTAGTCATAGAAATGTTCATTTCCAAAGACCAAATCACGATAGATATCGTAGCTACGGTCCACTACTTGATCCATGATGGCTTCGTAACGATTTGACGTATTGGTATCACTCTTCTTCTTGGTAATCATACGGTTAATGGCTGCAGAAACCAACATTTCAAGGTTATAATAGGCTGCATCTTTGTTACCGTATTTGTTTCCAATGACTTCTCCTTGCTCAGTCAGACGGATACGGTCCTTGATAGACTTAAGTGGTTGAGATGTGATGGCTTCATAAGTTGGTCCACCACCACGACCCACAGTACCACCACGACCATGGAAGAAAGTAACCTTAACGCCAAATTCATCCCCAATAGCCGTCAGTTGTTGTTGCGCTTTATATAGAGTCCAACATGAGGATAGATAACCACCATCCTTGTTACTATCAGAGTAGCCAAGCATGATTTCTTGGTAGTTGTCTTTTGAAGCAATCCATTTTTTAGCCAAAGGTAGAGAGAAATATCTTCTCATGGTTTCTTCCGAATGATCCAAGTCTTCAATCGTTTCAAAGAGGGGAACAATCTGAACGCGCGCTTTTTGGGCATCTACCAAGCCGACTTCCTTAAGCATAATGGCTAATTCGAGCATATCGGATACACTGGTTGCGTGAGAAATGATGGTTTGACGAATGACGTTTTCACCCAGTTTATCCTTCAACTTGCGCGCAGCTTTAAAGATAGAGAGTTCTTTTTCAAGCAGTTCTGACTTTTCAGCATGAGTCGCTGATAGGATACGAGGATCTTCTTCCAACTCTTTTAAGAGGAGGGCGCATTTTTCATCTTCAGATAGATCGCTATAGTGATCATTGATACCAGCAGACGCAAGCAATTCTGCCACACATGCTTCGTGAACACTAGAATCCTGGCGCATGTCGATAGAGGCAAGGTAGAAACCAAAAATTTCGACAGCTTGCATCAACTCGACAAATTCTCCTGAAATCAGGTATTCTCCCTTATTCTCAAGGAGAGAATCGCGAATGGCCAACAAATTTTGATAGAATTCATCTGCAGTGGCATATCTTGGCTGAAGATCCTTGTCTTCAATGAGATAAGCCTTGGTAGCCTGCATCTTAACTTGGATGTCAAAAAGAGCACGACGATAGAGTTCTTTTTCACGATAAATCGAGTTATCTTGTGACTTCAGCGCCATCTCACGGACCTTGTCGCTGACATTCACGATACTGGTTGAAAGTGAAAATTCACGATAAAGATTATAAATTTTTTCATCATAATAGTTCATGATGACTTCGCACTGAGTCAAGGCTGATTTGTTGAGAGTTTCCGCAGTTACGAAAGGATTTCCATCACGGTCTCCTCCAATCCACATCCCCATAGTAATTGGTTTTGGATGTTGGAGCTCGATACCTTGTTCTTTAGCTAGTTTCTTATACTCAGCTGTCAAACGTGGAACAGCATTCAGGAAAGAACTTTGGTAATACTCCATCACGTTGGTGATTTCGTTGGTTACTTTCAATTTCTTCTCTCGAATCATGTCCGTTTGCATGATAATTTCAATGTAACGACGGAGATCCGTGTGCCATTTTTCTTTATTAATCAAGCCGAGTTTGACATCACGGTACTTGCGCAAAAGCGTATGGATATGGTTGGTTAAATCCAGCATACTCTTGCGTTGTACTTGCGTTGGATGGGCGGTCAAGACAGGAACGACATTTAACTTTTCTAAAATTTCGGCTGCATTTTCTTTTTCAGCTACCATCTTAATCGTTGTAGATAATTTTCCTAAATAGTCTTGGTCCACATTGTTTTGGTGATTGATTTCATAGGCCAAATCCACATCCTCAGAGATATTAATCAAAAGTGGAAGGATAGAGAAATAGCGTGAAATGTAAATCATTTCTTCATTTGAAAGACTGGTCACTAGGTCATTGAGCCCTTGATAATTCTCGCTAGTTGATAATTCCTTCAACTGGATAATCTTCTCAAAGGTTTCAGGCGCTAGCATATTTTTTGTGATATCTTCTAATAGCTCAGTCAGAATCAAGACTTCTTCTTGGACGACTGCTTTATTACTATAGTTTTCTAATTTTTGAAGAGACATATACTTTCCTTTCCATTCAATCCTTACAGATTTTCATCGGTTTGATTCTCGTATTCTCTGATAAGTTTGGCACGTTTTTCACTTGCATCAATGTTCAGTACAAGCGCGATGGCCACGGATAATACCAATAGACTGTTCCCACCTTGTGAAAGGAAGGGGAAGGTTACCCCTGTAGAAGGAATCAACCCTGAAATCCCACCAATATTGACAAAGACCTGAACAAGGATCATTCCTCCGACACCAATAGCAACCATGGAGTTAAAGGGATCCTTTGCTCGAATACCAACCAAGATGATTCGCAAAATCAAGAAGAAGAGTAAAGCCAAAATCATACTGGCTCCAACGAATCCAAACTCCTCGATGACAATCGAAAAGACAAAATCCGTATGGGCTTCTGGCAGATAACCACGCTTCTCGATGGAATTCCCTAGTCCCAGTCCGAACCAGCCTCCATTTACCATTGCATAGTAGGAATTTGCGAGCTGGTGTCCTGCACCCGCCAAGTCATTAAAGGGATTAAAGAAGGCACTAAAACGTTTAGCAACGTAACCAAATACAGGAATTTGAGAGAACTTTTCAACCCCAACAAAGCGAATAACAGACAAGACTAACATTGAACTTCCTGCCAAGAGAGCTAGAATGGTCGAGAACCAACGATAGGCGATCCCACTAACCGTATACATGATGAGCGCCACCAAGACCAAGATGGTCGCATTTCCCAAGTCTGGGAAAATTCCCAAGCTACCAATCAGAACTAGCAGAACAAAACGCCAGTCGTTAAAAGCTCGAGGTAGCCACTGATTCTGTGTCAAAACCTGGAAGTCATAAACCGCAATCTCATCTTGTTGTTTTGAAAATCGATGTGCCAGGTACCAGATGATGATAATCTTAAGGTACTCTGCAGGCTGAATCGTTACAGGTCCTACAGAAATCCATCCGTATGCTCCATTGACAGGTGTTCCGACCAATCGCGCCAGAGCTAAAAGAACCATCTCCACAATCATTACAATAAAGATGAGACGCCCATTTCTTAGGAAACCTAATTTTAATTTATAGATTAAGGCAATCAGAATCAAACTAGCTATCCAGAAGATCCCCTGGTTACGCACCAATTGAAAGGCACTTTTCCCTTCTTCGATCAAGGTTGCACTCGTTGTCGAGTACACCACAATCAGCCCCAAAATCGATAAAAGGAAGTAAGGAATCAAAATGGAATAGTTTAGTAGGTGCCTTTTACTAATTTTCATATTTCACCACTCTAATAGGAACAGACGCTTCTGTTCCCAATTCCGTTTTATTTTCTAGTTTTGATTGCTATTATACCACTTTTTCAGAAAGAAAAAAACTCTTATCCTTTAATCCTTCGAATTTTACTCATTTTCTAGTATCAGGTATAAAAACACAAATCTCAAAAGAGATTTGTGTTTTGCTTTCTTAGTTAGATGAAGAGCTGCTGCTTGAGCTTGAGTCACCACCACCGATGTATTGGGTGAAGATGTTTTGGAATGATTGGTCTTTAACCTTGATGTTTGCTGCTTGCAATTCTTTACCAATTACTCCTTGAACAAAGGCTGAATCATTTTGTTTCTGAGTCAAGATGATGGTCTTCAATTTTTCTTTGTAATCCTCTATATTAGAAGATTTTTCTGTTTTCTTCGTTACTTTGATGATGTAGAACTGACTGCTGTAGGCTTGTGTTCCAGTAGCTGTAATCACATCAGAAACCCCGTTCACATCCAAGGCAAAGGCTGCTTTCTTGACTTGTTCTGGAAGTTCTGTTGAAGCAGAGTCAAAAGTGATTTCTCCACCATTTTCTTTTGTTTTGTCGTCGTTAGAGTTGTCTTTTGCCAACTGAGCAAAATCCGCACCTTCTGCTTTAGCTTTCTCAAGTACTTCTTTTGCCTTGTCTTCATTGTCCATACGGATGATTTGAGCAGTTACATCTGGTGTGTACGCTTCAAAAGCCTTTTGGTAGGCTTCGTCTGTCAATTCGCTCTCAGCGGCCTTCTTAACCGCCAATTCAACCAATTTGCTAGTACGGATTTGAGCTTTACGAGTCTCAGGTGTCATACCTGCACGTTGAAGCACGCTGTTGTAGCTATCACCGTATTTCTTTTGTTCTTCAGCAACGGCGTCATCCACATCTTTATCCGTTACCTCTGATCCATATTGTTGTTCGAATACTTTTTGGATAGTCATATTGAGCAAGACTTGTTGTGCGGTTGGATTGTTCTTTACTTCTTCAAAGAATTGATGTTCTGTAATCACATCGCCCTTCATACTGATCAAATCTTTTCCTTCAGAACTGTTTGAACAAGCTGCAAGTGTTGCTACTGATAAAAGTGTGATGGCTCCTGCCATAAGTTTTTTCTTCATTTTTACTCCTTTTACGGTAAGTGTTACCTTATCTATTTTACTATAATTTCTTAAATTTTTCTGAAAATCATTCGCTCTCAGGAAGCTCTACTTCTGCTAGATTCTTTCGTATCATGAGAATGCCGTCCCCAAGTGGAACTAAAGTTGCTGTTAGACCTGGATTGTCCAAAGTTGCGTCGAAAAGTCTTTGCAAACCACGGTAAATGGTGCGTTGACCTCGACGGACTTCCATGATATCCTTGGCAACATCTCCTCCTTGGAAAATATCATCCAAGACCACCACTCCACCGACTTCCAAGTGCTTAAGGATTTCTGGTAGAAAGACGATGTACTTGGACTTGGCCGAATCCATAAAGACAAAGTCATAAGTTTCTGTCAGACTAGATAAAACATCGACTGCATCTCCCTCTAGGAGGGTGATTTGCTTACGACTGTCAAACTGGGCAAAGTTTTCCTTGGCAAAGCCTATCATCTCAGGATTACGGTCAATCGTTGTAATCTTGGCATTTGGCGCATGTTCCGCCATCAGGAGGGCAGAAAAGCCAATTGCCGTTCCAATTTCCAAAATATTCTTAGGCTGTAGACTTTCCATGAGAAATCGAAAGTAAGCAACTGTTTCATGAGGAATAATGGGAATGTTTTCCTTGCGAGCGAAGACTTCCAATTCTTTCAAGGAACCTGTCACCTGCTTTTGACGCTGGCGCATGAGTTCTACGATTTCTTCCTTGACGACGGGGCGACGCATATTGTGATTGGCATTTTTACTGTAAGATTCTACCATGGATCTTATGCCAATCCTAATTTTTCTACAAGTGCTTCAAACTCGTTCAAGCGACGTTCAAAGACTGCAAAGGCATCGTTGAGATAGTCTTCTTTTTCCATATCAACACCCGCTTTTCTCATAACATTGAGTGGATAGTCTGACTTACCTGCCTTGAGGTAGTCGATATAGCGGTCACGATCTTCTTGACTACCATGGACAATCTTCTCAGCCAAGGCTGAAGCAGCTGCAAAACCTGTTGAATACTGATAAACATAGTAGTTATAGTAGAAGTGTGGAATGCGTGCCCACTCGTATTGGATTTGAGGATTATCTTCCTTGCTGAGTCCATAGTACTCTTGATTCAAATCAGCGTAGAGTTTATTGAGGAAATCACTTGTCAAGACTTCTCCATTTTGGTCTGCTTGATGGATAGCATGTTCAAACTCAGCGAATTGAGTTTGACGGAAGACTGTTCATGTTCAAACTCAGCGAATTGAGTTTGACGGAAGACTGTT